>JALSHP010000343.1 GCA_026982175.1 Campylobacteraceae bacterium | reverse complement strand
GTTTGTTTTTTCTTATTATAGTAACATATTGGATATAATACGAGCATGATAGATAACGCATCAATTGAACAACTCAAAAATAACATAGACATTGTTGATATTATCTCCAACTACATTGAGGTCAAAAAAGCAGGGGCAAATTTTAAGGCAAATTGTCCTTTTCATGGCGAGAAGACACCAAGTTTTGTCATTAGTCCTGCGAAGCAGATTTATCACTGTTTTGGGTGTGGCATTGGTGGTGATGCAATCAAATTTGTGCAAGAGTATGAGAAGTTAAATTACCCAGAAGCCTTAGAAAAAATAGCCTCTATGCTTAATTTTTCTTTAGCCTACACCCAAGGAACATCGGACAACAATGATGCAAGACGTGTTTTAGAACAGGTACAAAATTGGTATGCTAAAAACTTAGATAGTAATTCTGTCTCTTTGGCGTATCTGCATAAGCGAGGGATTACTCAACAATCCATTGAGACCTTTGGCATTGGGTATGTTGGGGCTTCGCATGAATTAATGAATTTTCTGTCTCAAAATATGTTGACTATTCCTCATGCCCAAGAAGCAGGTGTCGTGGCACAGCGTGATGGGGGTGGATTTTATGCTCGTTTGACGGAGCGTATTACCTTTCCTATCTATTCTGCTTCAGGGGCGATTGTGGGGTTTGGGGGGCGAACGATTACCAATCACCCTGCCAAATACATTAACTCACCTCAAACCAAAATGTTTAACAAGTCACGGCTTCTTTATGGGTATGCTAAAGCCAAAGAGAGCATCTACAAAAATAAAAAGCTCATTGTTTGTGAGGGCTATTTAGATGTGATTATGTTTCATCAAGCTGGGTTTCATGAAGCTGTTGCGACTTTGGGAACAGCACTAACGCAAGAGCATCTGCCTCTTTTACGCAAAGGTGAACCACACATCATCTTGGCTTACGATGGTGACAAAGCAGGAGTGGCAGCGGCTCTTAAAGCTGCTACGATGCTTACAGGCTCTGGTTT
Source organism: Campylobacteraceae bacterium (assembly GCA_026982175.1). Taxonomy (GTDB): domain Bacteria; phylum Campylobacterota; class Campylobacteria; order Campylobacterales; family Sulfurovaceae; genus UBA1140. The sequence goes on along the minus strand of JALSHP010000343.1, from coordinate 9,198 downwards.
TGATGGTTCGGTGGTGCTATTTCCTGATGGACAAGACCCAGCTGACATGATAGCCGTGGGGCAGGTGCAAGAGGTGGCGAATTTGTTACGACATGGTCAAGCACTCATTCCTTTTGTCATTGAGATGATGGGGAAGGCTTATGATTTGAACAACCCACGCCAAAAAGAGTTGGCATTTGCTGAAGTAAAAACCTATTTAGATGGCTTAAGTCCGATTATTCGTGAAGCCTATGTGAGCCATGCTTCTACTGTTTTGGGTGTAAACATTGCACTCTTTGGGCAAAATATCAAAGTTGAAAACACACCATCACGTTTTGATGCGAATAAAGATAATATGGGTTTATTGAACATTATTAAGACTTTAATGGAGAAGCGAGAACTCATTGATGAAGTGGTGAATTTCATTGAACCCTCTATGTTTGGGAAGTATGATGCTCTCTTTACGGCTGTTATTCAAAATGAAGATAATCCAATCATGCGAAGCTTATTACTCGATGATACGGTAAAAGTTCTGACGAAAGAGCAGTTAATCCGTGAATTATGCTCTTTTTTATATATTTTTTATGAGCAAAAAGTAAAAAGAATACCTCTGGACAACTCTCTTTCACTCTTGAAAAAAACATTTCTACTTCGTAAGCTAAGAGGGGATATAATGCCACGACTTAAACGTGGCGAATTGGTTACGTATGGATTTTAAAATTAAGGATTAAACATGGCAGCAGCTGCAAAACATATTTTAGTAGAGACAGAGGAAGAGTGTCAAGCTCTTAAAGAGCAAATCGTATCAGGTGAAGCAAAATTTGAAGATATTGCCAAAGCAAAATCTCAATGTCCATCAGGGGCACAGGGTGGAGATTTAGGAATTTTTGACCAAGGTCAAATGGTTCCAGAGTTTGATAAAGTGGTTTTTAACGAGGAGTTACACGTAGTGCATGGTCCTGTTAAAACGCAGTTTGGGTATCATCTTCTCCTCATTACTAACCGTGACCAGTAAGGGCTAAGCCGTTTTATGGACGATGCTATCTAGATTGACTTTCGCAATATAGCGAATGTTAAATTCAGCATACCCCTTTGCAACAAGCTTGTTGTAGAGGTTGGTTAGTACCCCACTTTTTCCTTTTAACGTACCGACTTGTTTAAGCACTTGTCTGCGTGAAATTAAAGGTTCTCCCACTTTTATCTCTCCGTGACTCCATAAAGCATAGAGGAGTTCTTGTTCTGTGGCATCATAGCTTATGCTAGGGCTACTTTTAACATCTTCTTGTTTCATCTGTTCTCTTTTTGGGCGACTTCTTTTGGCATTTGAACGTGCTTCTTTGGGTTGTTTTTGCGTAATTTTAACCATCTGTTTTTGATGCACTACTTTTTGGTAGCTTTGTAGGGCTTTGATTCTCTCTTGGCTCTGTCGGGCTTGTTGGAAGCCCAATGCTTTGTAGGTATTGCTTTCAAGTTCATCGAGTCTATCCATGACATTAAAGAACTCTTTGACGTTACCAGAGACATTATCGACCACAATGATTTTACTTAAAATACTAAAAAGTGCCATAATCTCGACCATGATAAAAATAACCAAAATAGCAGAAGCAGTGGTTTTGGCGGTCTCTTTGGACTCTCTTAGCAAAATATTGGTATTGCTCATATTATTTTTAGCAGACAATGTTTGTAGCGTGGCAATGAGATTGTTGTTACTTTTAACCGAACTAGAGGAGAAAACATCATCGTTTCCCGAGCCATTATTTAGGGCTTTAGCCAGTTCAGCATTGGTGGCTAAAATAGAGTTTATTTGACTATTTTGTACATTTTGTAAATCACGTTGGTATTTAATCTCTTCTCTTAAGTCATCGGTGACTAAGTTCTTTTGAAAGGTCTGAATACTTTTGTAGTGGGTATAAAAACTAATCATAATTAAACCCATAGCAACAATACTAATGAGGCTTTTACTCACAAAGTTCATGCTAGAGAACATCCCTTTAATGGAAAGGTGTTTAAAGACTTCAAGTGCTATGGCTAAGACAATTACAATGAGTAGGGTAGTAATGACCCCTAGTGATTTGTTGAAATCTTGATAGAATGAAAAGGCTGATGCCATGGCTGATAGTACAGCAAAAACAATCCACCCTTTTCCAAAACCAATGGCGACATCATTAATGCTAGATGCTCCTTTAATTTGAGAGTATTGTTGGTTTAGTGATTCTCGTGCTTTAAAATTAGACTCTTGCATCATAATATCTCCTCGATAAAAGTTATTTACCTTGTTATTATAGTGCAATTTGTATTTTTATATGTTTAAAATATATCAAAATGACATATTTTTTATATAATAATTCAATATGAAATATTTATTAAATATTTAATCTAATCCTATGAATGAGGCAAAACGACCAGAACAGCCATTTTCTTTTCGGTAAGAGAAATAGTTTTCGACACTACACGCCGTACAGACATTGGACATTTCAATATTTTTCTCTTGAAGACCAGCATTTAAAAGTTGTATTTTATTGATGTGGGGTAAATCTAACATATACTTATCTTTTTTTTGTAGATAGGCATTAGCTATTTTTTCAAAGTGTTGTGCCACATTCCAATCGACTTCATAGCAACATTTTCCAATGCTAGGAGCAATACCTGCTAGAATATCTTTGGGATTACTATTAAAAACTTCTTGCATTTTTTGAACTGTTTTAAAGAGAATCTCTTTTTGCGTTCCTTTCCATCCTGCATGAACGGCTGCGACAACATTTTGAATGGGGTCAAAAAGTAAAATAGGCACACAGTCAGCCGTTAAAATAGTGAGCATAACTTTTTGTTGATTGGTGATTAAGGCATCACAATCTTCAATGGCATCTTCTAGGCTTTGCCATCCTAACTCTTTGGCTTGGGTGACAATATGAATGTTAGAAGAGTGGGTCTGTTTTGTTCCAATAAATTTAAAATTTGGGAATCTTTGTTTTAATTTTTCTCTATTTTTAGTAATCTCTTTGGCATCTTCATTGGTATGCAGAGCTAAAGAGAACTGGTAAGTAGAGGAAGGCTCTTTTTGTGTCACCAAATGGTGACAGTTTTTTTGTTTGGATAAGTTAGAAAAAAGATAGCCTGTTTGCATTATTTTTTTACCTCTATAAAGATGTAAGTAAATTAGGCTTCTTTAGTTGCACAAAATTTATCGTTGTAGAAACTACCAAATGGGATAAGTGAGAAGAGGGTTAGTTTACCCATCTCTTTAGCTGAAAAAGGAGCTTCGTCTGAGGCTTGAAAGAGTTGGTAGAGAAAGGCAAAGACAAAAATACCATGTATCATACCTACAACTTTGGTTGCCATGGGAATTCCTGCAAAATATTTTAAAGGCATTGCCACAAAAAGTAAGATGAGAAAAGAGATACCTTCTATTTTATTGATGAGTCGAAATTTTTTGAGTTCAGTCATGATTTGATTTCCTTATGGGGTTTAGTTTTGGCGATTATAGCAAAAAAGTAGCACTTTTTACAGATAATCCACAATTCAATGTTTAATATCATAAAATAAATATATTAGAGTTTACTTTAATTATAAATCAATATAATTAATTTGAAATCAAATCTAAATATCAAAAAGGATAATCTATGGAAAGAAGAGGTTTTTTAAAACTATCTGGAACAACAGCAGCTGCCATTGTGGTCGCACCATCATTAATTACCGAAACACTGAAAGCCGATGATGAAGGACTTTACAAGACTTATGACAAAATTATGTTGCAAGATAAAGAGGGTAAACCATTGAAATCAGCTGATTTAGTGAAAGAAGAGAATTATGTATTTAATTTTCCTCATGTTGCTACACCATGTATTTTGGTGAAGTTAGATGGAGAAGCTAAAAAAGGTACAAAACTCAAAGCAGACGATGGAACAGAGTATATCTTTAAGGGTGGAGTAGGTAAAGAGAATGATATTGTGGCTTACTCTGCGATTTGTCCTCACCAGTTAACCCATCCACAGCCTGATACCAGTTTTTTTCAATATGTACCAACAGGCACAAAAACATTAGCTTATGATAAAGCCGTTGGTGGTGTGTTTGTCTGTTCTTCGCACTTGTCTGCTTTTACACCTAAAGATGGAGGAAAGCGAGTAACAGGACCTGCAACTGAAGGATTGACACAAATTGTACTTGAAATTGATGACAATGATGTGATTTGGGCGGTAGGTGCATTAGGACCAAATAAGTTTCATGACTATTTAAAAGCATTTAAAAAAGAATTTAAAAAGTATTATAGAAACAAACGTAATGCTAAAAAGCTTGTTAAAAAAGAGGCTAAAGTAGTTACGCTTAAAAACTTCTCGAAAGATATTCAACAATTCTAAAATTCATTATATGCAGTAGTAATTTTATACCTTACTACTGATTTTTTTCATCTATTTCTCTTTTTCTCTTCTTCTATTTACTTATATTATGTGTTACAATTTATTTTAATTTAGATTTAAAATTTAAAACTATAAAAAATAATACCTAGAAATCCCTATATATTGGGCTTATTTAAAAAATATCATAAATTTATTTAATTATTATAATAATTATAATATATTATTATTGTTACTTTTTGTATCATATTATAATGTTAATATATTGATAATTATCTTCAATTAATATTCTCTTGGTTATCATCAATATACCAAAACATTTTAAAAGGATACTCAATGGAAAGAAGAGATTTATTTAAACTAGCAGGTGTTACAGCTGCTGCGGCAGTTGTGCCGACTGTGATGACAACAGAAGCTAAGGCATCTGAACCTAAAAAGACATCTGGAAAATCAGTTGTTATTATTGGTGGTGGCTGGGGTGGACTCACCATGGCCAAAGAGCTTAAAAAACAAGACAAAACAATTGATGTGACGATTATTGAGAAAAAAGATATTTTCATGTCATGTCCTATTTCTAGTTTATACCTTGGTGGTTTAGAGAGCGTAACCTTGTCAAGATTGACCCATGACTTTTATGAACCAGCAGTAACGCATGGTTATAACTTCCATAAAGGTGAAGTAACGGCTATTGATAGAAAAGCAAAAAAGGTGACAACCACAACAGGGGATCTCTCTTATGACATTTTAGTGCTTTCTCCAGGTATTGCGTATGACTATGAAAAACAGTTCCCAACATGGGATGCTGCAAAAATTAGTGCTGTAGCACAAGCTTGTCCTGCGGCATTAATGCCAGGGAGTGAACACTTAGCACTTAAGAGACAGATTGAAAATATGGATGATGGTAATGTTGTTATTGTTCCTCCAGCATCAGGTAAATTTAGATGTCCTCCTGCTCCATATGAGCGAACAGCAATGATTGCTAACTACTTAAAAACAGAGGGAATTAAAGGTAAAGTTATTGTACTTGATACAAGACCTGGTAAGTTTGCCAAAGCAGCAGCCTTTTTAGAGTCTTGGGATGATGTATTCTCTGATTACATTGACTATAGAGGTTCAAGTACAGTAACCGATGTTGACCCAGTGAAGAAAACCATTACTTACAAAGATGAAGATGGAGATAGCGAGACAATTTCTTATGAAGTTTGTTCTTTGATGCCAATTAATAAATGTTCTCCAATCACAAGCATGGCAGGAATTAAAGTAAATGGTGCAGGTTTTGCTGCGATGGATGGCTACTCTTTCCGTTCAGCAAGTGACAAAAATGTTTACGTCATTGGTGATGCAGTTGGGCATAAAATCCCACCATCAGGACAAACAGCTATTTGGGGTGCAAAAAGAGCTGCGGGTCAGATTGTTGCACAAGTAAATGGTAAAGAGAAAGATCCAAAAGCTGGATTGCCAGAAAAAGCAGCAAATGTTTGTTACTCAATGGTAAATGGTGCACCTGAAGAGGCGATTATGGTAACACATACCTTCTCAGCAGATGCTTCTGGTGTACTTAAAGGTAAAGGTCATGTTCCAAAACCTAAAGATGGAAATGGTAAATTTAGATCAAAAGGTGTGGGTAAAGCACTTCATGAATGGTTTGATGGTTCAATGAGAGAGATGTTCTCTTAGTCATTAAATTAGAACACATCTTATGCTTCTTCTCTTTTAGAGGAGAAGCACTTCAGCTTCAACTTTCATCCTACACAAATCTTTTTTTATTACTTTTTATTATTTTTAAATTATGTTACAATAAGTTCAAAATTATCATGGGAGTGATGAGCATGAGACATTATATATTATTAACTTTTCTTACTTTTTTTCTAGGATGTGCGCATGAACATCAAATTAATATTGGACAAATTGGACTAACTGAACGTGCAGCAGAAACCTTACATCAACAAGAGTATTATATGTCATTTACACAAGAGTATTATGATAATAAGCTCTACCCACTCAATGAGTATTGTGATGACCAACGTACCTACCTCTCTGATGACAAATTTTCGACTGAAACATATTTGAAAATCTCCAATGAACGAACCAAGCAGAGTCGTGTGGGAAAATACCCTATTTGGTTTTTGTTAAATGATGATGCCTCCAATATCTCTTGCGTTAAAAAAAGTGCTAACTTTATAAATGAAGAACCATTTGTTGTGAATGCTTCTGATGATTTATCGATTAATTTACTTCAAAAAAATGAAGCGATGAGTAGTGTCCCTGTTCAAGAGTTAGGTCTTCTGATTGATTTGGTTTCATTGGTAGTTCCTAGAACTGCAAATTTCTTGATGAAGACCAATAACATTATTCAAGACCCTATTGCCCAAAATTATTTAAATTTGATGGATGAAGCATTTAAACATGGTGATTTAGATGGTACAAAGAGTAGAGATTTTAAGCCCAATGTAGAAGCAATTAAGGTGAAGCTTTATGTTCCTAATGCAGCGGGAGAAAAGAAAGAGTTGGGTTATATTTTACTGAAACCAAAGTATCGAACTACCTTAACGACGGTTAATACGCAAAATGGTATTCCTAATTTTCGGTTTATCTACAACAGTGATGACCCTCAAATTGAAGATTTGATGCAGTATGAGTTAAAAAATAGACGGGTACGCGTACAGGTTGTGGTTGACAACTTTAAACAGGTCGCCGATGAGTATGTAGTAGAAGCTTTGGCTTCGCTAAATACACAGCTTAGCAATAGGTTTACCCGTTTTGATAGAGCATTGATTTTAAATATTGCCCTACGTCAAAGTCGCCTCTACCGAAACTTTAAGTTGGCAATTAATAATAAAGATGTTTCAAAAATAGAGGGCTACATCTCTTATTTAGAGCAAAAAAAGAACCCTTTAGAAGATTTAAAAGAGGAGTTACGCCTTACAAAGTGTGAATATTATGATTTAATGCAGGAGGGTCGAGCCATTATTAAAACAACCAAAGCCTTACATGCACAAGAGAATGCGAATGCTCAGAGAATTAAAGAAGAAGCATTACGTCAACAAATAGCGATGCAGGAGATTGAAAACTTCTTTACCCCTGTGGCAAATTGGAACTATATTGACCAGATGTTTGCTCCTAATGTAAGCATTAGAACTACTTTAGGTGAGGTTTTAGATGTAAGTGATTTAAAAGATAAATATGACCGAGATGATGAGGTTATAGCCTATGGTTGTTATGTTAATTTATCAGATTCAATAGCGAGTACCAACATCCAAAACTATTTGATTCACCCAAGTTATGTGAACGGTGAAAAGTACAACTATATGGCACTTTCTCTTAATGAAGATCATGAAATAGATGTTATTTTTTATAAGTTTGCATCTGAAAAGCATCTAAAAATATCTAAAATGTTTATTGATGTAGGGAGTCGTTTTATAAGTGCCAATAGAATTAAAGCTGTTCTTGGTAAAGCACAAAACTGTTCGAGTAGTATAAAAAGATTTTATTGATTAAGGAAGGAAAATATATAAGGGGAAGTAAATTTAGTGGTGACCCCTAGGAGATTCGAACTCCTATAACATGGATGAAAACCATGGATCCTAACCATTAGACGAAGGGGCCACTAAACTTAACAAAAATAAGCTGTTAAATGGTGACCCCTAGGAGATTCGAACTCCTATAACATGGATGAAAACCATGGATCCTAACCATTAGACGAAGGGGCCATTTGACAACTTATGGACGAAATTATAACTAAAAACACTTAAAAAAATCTTAAATTTAACAGAAATTAATTTTGATATAATGTTTTCTAAAAAAGAGGTGATGATGTTAAAAAAAATAGTAATCTTTTCAGTGCTTATGTTACTTGTTGGTGGCTGTTCGTTAAAAGATGCCAAAAAGCAAGAGAGTGCGTTTATTATGATGAAAACCAAAAAGGTAAAGTTTGCAGATATGGGCTTTATTTATAGTAACAGTTCAGAAGTAAAAGTTGAAGTCTATGCAGCAGGACAACCTTTGGTCGATTTAAATATAAATTCGCAAAATATTTGTCTCTCCCTTTTTAAGTGTATGGATAAAGAGCAGTTTAATGAAGAGGTATTGGTTGATTCTTATCCTGCCACACTTTTAGAAAATATCTTTAAAGCCGAGCCAATTTTTGAGAAAGAGAATTTAGAAGAAGTAGAGGGTGGTTTTGAGCAGAAAATTACCAAAGATAATCAATATGATATTAGCTATTCGGTCATAAGTGGTAAACGCGTTTTTCGTGATAAAATAAACAAAATTTTAATCAAAGTGAGAAAACAGTAATGAAATTTGTAGGAGCACATGTAAGTGCAAGTGGAGGGGTTGACAATGCCCCATTGAATGCCATGAAAATAGGAGCAAAAGCCTTTGCCCTTTTTACTAAAAATCAACGCCAATGGGTGGCTAAACCCTTAGAAGCTAAAATGATAGAGAGCTTTAAAGCCAATTTAAAAGCATCAGGTGTTCTGCCTAAGCATGTTTTGCCACATGACAGTTATCTGATTAATTTGGGTCATCCTGAAGTGGAAAAGTTAGAGAAGTCTCGTGAGGCGTTTATTGATGAATTACAACGTTGTGAACAGCTTGGACTTGAACTTTTAAATTTTCACCCAGGAAGCCATTTGGTGAAAGTGCCTAAAAAAGACCCTGCTTATGAGGACAAAATCATGGAAGCAGAGCTTACTTGTTTGGATGTGATTGCCGAGTCTCTTAATTTGGCCATTGAAGCGACTAAGGGCATGAACGTTAAATTAGTAATTGAAAACACTGCAGGACAAGGGACAAATTTGGGTTATAAATTTGAGCATTTAGCACATATTATTAACAAAGTAGAAGACAAAAGTCGTGTGGGTGT
>JALSHP010000342.1 GCA_026982175.1 Campylobacteraceae bacterium | reverse complement strand
AAATGAGACATCTTAATATTGCTACTGTTTTAAATGATAGTATCTTATTTAATGATTTAGAAGATGATTTTAAAACAGAGTTAATTGGTCTATTTGAAATTTTACATTTAAAAAAATCTGAAATTATTTCTTCTAAAGATTTACTAAACTGGGTTTATATTATTATTGATGGTCGGATTAAAGAGTCAAGAATAAATAGAAAAACAGGACAAGAGTATATTTTATACCTTCATAGAAGTGGTGACCTTTTGGATATTGTCTCTATTGTTGATAACAAATTACCTGAAGTAGTTTTTGAATGTGTTAATGAAAGTATGCTTTTACGTGTAGAGATGGAAACATTTAAAAATTGGCTACAAAAAAATATCAATTTTGCTCAAAACTTTTTACTTTATACGGTTCGTAAATTTGAGAAGATTAAAAATAATGCTTCTGATTTAGCACTTTATGATACGCATACACGCTTAGCAAAATTAATTTTAGAAAATATTGATGAATTAGACCCTATGGAAGAAAATAAGTATAAAGTAACCTTAATTAATGATTTATCAAATGATGTTATTGCCAGTATGATAGGCTCAGCCCGTGCTGTAGTCAGTAGAAATATTCAAGAGTTAAAGTTAAAGAAAATCATCGAAATTCCTTCTCGAAAAGAGAAAAGTGTTATTGGTTTAGAAAGCTTAAAAGAATGTTGCGATAAAGAAATATTAGAATAGTTTTGCTACTTAAGTAGCAGAGTTATTTCTATTTAAAAGCTATACTCTTTAATATTTTACAATAGGAGTACAATATAAAATGAATAAAATTAAATTATCACTTAGCACAATCGCGATGCTTATGGGAACAACTGGCTTTGCCATAGAACTAACAGATTATAAAATAGTAGAGGGTGATTACAATGCTGCTTATGTAGATGGGGGACTAAGTATTGACAGTGGAAATCAAGACCAAGTATCTTATGATGGTTTTGTAGATGCAAACTTAAAAAGCATTTATACCTCTGCTCCATATACTTTAGAGTACGGACTTACAGCTGGAGCTGATTTTTCAAGAGGTCCAGATGCCAATCAAAGTGCAGAAAATGCTTATGATTCTACTGCTTATTTTGAAGGTAATAAATATTTTAAAAATGATGATACTTTTTTTGGTTATGGGCGTACTGATTTAGGTTACAGAAAGCAAGTAACAGCTAATTCAGCAGAAGATCCCTATCTTAAAGTAGGCGTAGGAGCTGGTTATGGACGAATGTATGTGGCAACACCTTTAGCCAATGCTATGAGAGTTGCTGAAGATTTAAAAGCGTATAAACTTATCAAAAATGACATTTCAGACAAAGCTTTAATCGCAATGGCAAGAGTTATTGGGGTTCAATCTGAATATCAGAGTAAATATGGTTTTGAAGAGTATAAGCAGTATTGGTACGAAGCCATGGAGAAAGCATTAAAAGATAATGGTGCTTTAGTTGGTGACTCTTTGGGTGCCGTTGGAATTGTAAGATTAAACGCAATTATTGATGCAACCGATGGAAGAGGTGTTCTTGCTAGATTACATGGATGGAAAGTACAAGCTGGTGCAGGACAAATACTCTCTAAATATGATGGTTCAAGTTCAGATACAACGGCTGATGTTGGTTTTCAATATGGATTACCAATTGGATACACTTCACAGTTTTTAAACACAGCTACAGCTTCTAAAATTTTGGGGAGTAATAATAGTTTAGACTTTATTGCCAAGAACTCTGCGTCTTATACCTATGAGATGTCAGATAAAATTGATTGGATTAATAGTTGGGCATTGGGTTATGAAGCTTATAATACAGGTGATGATGTTATGACTAATACACTTTCCACACGTTTTAACTATTATGTAGCCAATAGATTGAGTCTAAATGCTAGACTCTCTTTTGCTAAAACAAGTGGTACAAATGGTACAAGTGTTGAAACGCCAGAATGGGATACTTCATTCTTTACAGGTCTAAGATATAGACTTCAATAAAAACTTTAAACCTCTTTTATAGAGGTTTAACTATAATGAAAAAAAACTCTGCTTCTGATATAATTCTACAAAAATCAACTTTTCAATTCCAACTTTGACAGGAGTCTTATATCATGCAAGAGTTAAAAAGATATTTAGAGTTAAACTCAAATGATGAAATTCACTTTTCTGAAATTGTCAATATATTAAAACATTATGACAAAGAGACCTTTTCAGAAGCCATTAAACTTATTCCCAAAGATATTTTGGGAGATGTTGCCCTAGAACTCCCCGACCGATACTTTGATGATATGGTCGAGTCACTTGAAGCCAAAGATTTTACAGAAGCTGTCAAAGAGCTAGAGAGTGATGACCAAGCCGACTTTATGCAAGAGCTTAAAGAGCATGATGAAGCAATGGCTTCAGAGGTCTTTGAGAGTCTTGACAAAAATGAGCAAGAGGAGATTACCCTTTTAGACTCTTATGATGAGAATGAAGCTGGTTCTTACATGCAGGTGGAGGTCTTTACCGCAAGAGAAGATGAGTTGGTGCAAGAGGTCATTGACCGTTTTGCCAAGCTCAAAAAGTCTAAAGTCTTAGAAAATGTCCATAACCTTTTCATTACCACTAAAAACAAAACACTACTCTATAGCATCGATTTAGATGATCTCTTAACCTTTAATTTTCAAAAAACATTTGAAGAGAACATCGAAGAGGCAGAGGAGAGTTTTGAACCCATTACTGCACTCGATACAGACGACATTAAAGAGGTCGTCAATGCCTTTAAAGAGTATGACCTTTTTGTTATGCCCATTGTCACCAAAAGTGCTAAACTCATTGGGCGAATTACTTCAGATGATATTCATGATATTATCAATGAACAAGCCACAGAGCAGATGTATAATCTAGCAGGGCTAGATGATGAAGTAGAAGAGGATGAGGAGATTTTTAAAGCAGGGAAAAAACGTGCTTCATGGTTGGGGGTCAATTTGGTAACAGCCATTTTAGCTTCTATTATCATCGGACTTTTTTCAGATATTTTAAACGAAATTGTCGCCCTTGCCATTCTCATGCCCATTGTTGCGTCTATGGGTGGAAATGCAGGAACACAGACTTTAACAGTTGTGGTACGTCAATTAACATTGGGGGACATCTCGCAAGGGGATGCCAAAAGAATTATCTTTAAAGAGGTGAGTATTTCATTATTAAATGGATTATTATTTGCTATAATCATTGGTATAATCGCATCACTTTGGTTTGATGTTGAGAATTTAGGTTACGTTATTGCTCTTTCCATGCTGGTAAATCTACTTCTAGCTGGTTTTTTTGGCTCAATTATTCCACTTTTCTTAGAGAAAATGAATGTTGACCCTGCTATTGGAAGTACCGTAATCCTTACAACGGTTACAGATGTTGTTGGATTCTTTAGCTTCTTAGGTCTCGCGACCATTATTTTATAACAAAGGTTTATAACACTCAATGAGTTATCTTATACTCTTCTTTCTTCTTTCGGTAGGAATTTCATTCCTATGTTCCATTCTTGAAGCGGTGCTTCTTTCCATTCAACTCTCTTACATTTCAGTTCTGGAGAAAGAGCATCCAAAAACAGCAAAAATATTACGCTCACACAAAGAAAATATTAGCCAATCCATCGGCTCAATCTTGATTTTAAATACCATTGCCAACACCTTGGGAGCAACAGTTGTTGGGGCTCAAGCCGCTAAGGTATTTGAAGGTGATGTTGCCATGGTCATGGTCTCGGTGGTCTTAACCTTCTCCATCCTCTTTTTCTCTGAAATTATTCCTAAAACCATTGGGGCTATTTATTGGAAAGCCTTAGCCCCGATGGCAGGAAGAATTATTCAGTTTTTCATTATTTTGACCTATCCTGTTCTTCTCATCACTACCTTTGTCACCAACAAAATTTCTAAAGGACAAGATAGCGAAACAACAACCAAGGATGAGCTTTTAGAGAGTATGTTACTCTCTGAAGATGAAGGGGTGATAGATGAGCAAGAGTCAGATTACATTGAAAATGTACTCAAAGTAGATAAAAAAGAGGTAAGTGAAATCTTAACCCCACGCTCCGTTGTCTTCTCTTTAGATGGAAAAATGACCATCAAAGAAGTACTAGAAACCCAAGGAGATATTTTTAAGTTTTCACGTATTCCTGTCTGTAATGGAAGCATTGAAGATGTCACAGGCATTGTTTTAACCAAAAAGATTTTTAAACAATCTTTGGTCGATGATTCGGTTAGTATTTCAAGCATTCAAGACGATATTCATAGTGTGCATGAGAGTCTCTATGTCATTAAAGCCATTGACATGTTCATTAAGAAGAAGCAACATATGTTCTTAGTCATCGACTCTTACGACCAAACAGAGGGCATCTTGACCCTTGAAGATTGTGTGGAGACACTACTGGGCATTGAGATTATGGATGAGAGTGATACCATTGAAGATATGCGTGATTTAGTCAAGATAAATAAGAAAATTAAGCGACATAGAGAAGAGCAATTACGGGGATGATTTTATCCCCCACAACACTCATCAAATGCCACACCCTCACGAATACCGTCATCTATCACCATAGACTCTGTAAAGCCTGAAATATTATAAAGCTCATCATAAATCAAAACACCTGAAGCAATAAGGTCATCACGCCCTACTCCTACGGCTTTTATTTTCTCTTCTGTACTCATGGCTTTTAATGCGTTTAACTTCTCCTCTAAATCGTTTTTAGTGAGCATTGTTCCATGAATTTTCTCACCATCATAAGTAAGATAATCCATTCCTTGCTTCAACGCAGCAATGGTCGTGGGTGTTCCTGCTGTGGCAATAAAGAGTTCTACTGCTCCATGTTCAGCTGTCACCTCATCATAATAACTTTTCATCTCACCCATAAGCCTTGGGATATTTTTGGCAATCTCATCTAAGTTGTTAAACTTCTGCGTAATGGTCACAATGCCTATTTTAAAACTTTTTGAAAAGTATTTTTCACCATAATAAAAAAGCATCTCCGTAGACCCCCCACCAATGTCTACCATCATGAAACTTTTTGGCGTTTTTTCTAAAATTTCCAATCTATTTTGTACCGCTCTTAGTGCATATTTGGCTTCAGCCTCACCATCTATCACCTCAAACGCCACCCCTGTCTCTTTCCGAATACTTATGAGAGCCTCTAAACCATTAGAAGCTTGGCGAATCGCTTCAGTCGTTACAGCTTTTACACTAGCATCTGAAAAATCAAGCTCCTCTTTGGCTTCATTGAGTGCCTTTACAACTCTAGCAATGGCATCATCATTTATCTTTCCTGTTTTGGCTAAACCATCGGCTGTTTTAACCGTTTTATGAAATGCACCTAAAGATTGTTTCGTTTCGCAATTCATTTTTAACACTCTTAGGCTATTTGAGCCTAAATCAATGGCAATAATATTTTTCATAACACTCCCTCATCTAAGTTAGATATAATACTTTTTTAAAGATTAGAGGTAAATGATGACAAGAGATTATGGTATTAAAATATGGGCTGATGATAATTTTATTATAAAAAACAACACCATCAATGTAAACCATAAAGGGCAACCCTCACTGCTAGAGATAACCCAAACTTTACGTAAAAAGGGCTATACAGGGCCTTTGTTATTACGCTTTCCTCACCTCATCAAAAAACAGATAAGTACCCTCTATAAAGAGTTCAACCGAGCCATTGAAGAGTTTGATTATCATGGTAAATTTCAAGCTGTTTTCCCCCTCAAAGTAAACCAATTTCCTAACTTTGTCAATGCCCTCATAGAAGTTTCCCAAGAGTTTAACTATGGTTTAGAGGCAGGAAGCAAGGCTGAACTCATCATCGCCATGACCCATACCCCTCTAGGCTCTCCCATTACAGTAAACGGCTTTAAAGACAAAGAGATGATCACGCTGTGTTTCATGGCTGTTAGCATGGGGCATAACCTCACCATTACCATTGAGGGTTTAGGAGAATTACAAAGTATTATTGAGGTACAAAAAGAGAACTTAACAATGCCTATGCCTAAGATTGGAATGCGTATTCGGCTACACAGTTCAGGCATTGGTATCTGGGCAAAAAGTGGGGGCTACTCTTCTAAGTTTGGTCTTACTTCTACGGAACTTTTAGAAGCTTATGAGCTTTTAGAAAGAAACAATCTACTAGAGCAGTTATGGATGGTACATTTCCACATCGGCTCACAAATGTCCGAGATAAATCCTCTTAAAAAAGCCCTGCGTGAAGCTGGAAACATCTATGCTGACTTAAAAAATCGTGGGGCATTTGCCTTGTCTGCTCTGAACATTGGAGGTGGTTTGGCTGTGGAGTATGGGCAACATAGCCACAAAAAAGAGATAAACTACACCCTTAATGAGTTTGCGAACGATGTGGTTTTTCTCATCAAAGAGATAGCCAAAAACAAAGGTATTGAAGAACCTGATATTTTTACGGAGTCGGGTCGTTTCATTGCTGCGTCTCATGCTGTGCTTATTGCCCCTGTGTTAGAGCTTTTTTCACAAGACTATCAAGAGAAAGCCTTACGCCTAAAAACAAAAAACCCTCCTCTCATAGCAGAGCTTCATGCTTTGTGGCAAGATTTAAACCGTAAAAATGCACGTGAGTATCTACACGATGCCCTTGACCACATGGAGAGTTTGCTAACGCTGTTTGATTTGGGGTACATAGATTTAGAAGACCGTTCAAATGCTGAAATATTAGTAAATTTAATTATCAAAAAATCGCTCTTATTGCTAAGCGATGGCTCACAAGAGTTGCTCAAACTACAAAACAAAATTCAAGAGCGTTATCTAGTAAATTTTTCAGCTTTTCAGTCATTGGCTGACTTTTGGGGATTAAAGCAACATTTTCCTCTCATGCCCATTGATAAATTGGACAAGAAAGCAACCAATCCTGCCACCCTTTGGGACATTACTTGTGATTCGGATGGAGAGATTCCTTTTGAAGAGGATGCCCCACTCTATCTTCATGATGTCAATGTCCATGAAGAGGAGTACTTCTTAGCCTTTTTTCTCACAGGGGCTTATCAAGAGGTTTTAGGCATGAAACACAACCTCTTTACCCACCCTACTGAAGTGACTGTTGAGTTTGATGAGCAAGGGGCATTTAAACTTACTAACATTATTGAAGCTCAAAATATTTTAGATGTTTTAGAAGATTTCAATTACGACAAAGAGCTACTAAAAAGTAGGCTAAACCTCCCCAATGAAGCCTTACGCCATAAACTAAAACTCTATCTTAATGAAAACAGCTATCTAAAAACAGTTTTGGCACTTAATTAGTAACTCAATGGCATATTGGACAAAGGGCAGACATGGAGGTCACCCCTACGTGTCGTATGGATTGAACAACATTTTAGAAGATTTAAAGTAAAATAAAAAAGCGTTAGAGAAAAAATTAACGCGTATAAATCGCCTCTGGAAGAGTCGAAATACGACACGTAGCATACTCTGAAACACTTTTAGAAGCCCAATGAATTGGCTTTTTATAGAGGTTCATAATGGCAATAACCCTAATGGTTTCATCAACATATTGATAAACAATCGCATAGGGAAAACCTTTTAAAAAACATCGTTGGGTATGGGGTGAGGCATGATACCATGGTGTAGGATAGGTTCTAATAAGTTCTAACATTCTCTCTACCTCAGCGATAAAACGATAACCTTGATTCTCTTTTTGAAACTCTAACGCTTCAAAGGTATCATCTAACTCATTTTGTGCCAAAACCAAAAAATTAACAGTTTTCATTCATTACTTCTTATATTTAGCGAAGGTCTCTTCTTGTTCCAAAATAGGAAGATGTCCATTTTCATAACTATCAATACGCTCTTCAGATTCATCACTCCAAAGTTTATCAATGCCATCACTTAGAGGATAGAAAGAGACCAAAAGTTTCTCTATCAACTCTATTTTTTCTTCAGATTTAAGCGATAATGCATCTGCTACTATTTTTTCTATATTGGACATAGAACAACCCTTTTAATTGTTTTAACAATTATAACACATTTACGCATACTTATTATTGATACCCATCAAGTTAAAAGCATACTTATGGTTAAATAACATCACTTTATATTAGGGAATATCTATGCCATTTTCAAACATCATAAACTTACAAATTCGTGCTTTTTTCTTTAATGTGGCTACGGACTACTTACCGTACTACAAAAATTTTGAGATTACTGTTCAAAAAGATGCTACACTTTTAAATGTACTTGACCAAGTGAAAGCTAAAAACCCTGACTTCTCTTTTCCTAAC
Organism: Campylobacteraceae bacterium; assembly: GCA_026982175.1. Classification (GTDB taxonomy): domain Bacteria; phylum Campylobacterota; class Campylobacteria; order Campylobacterales; family Sulfurovaceae; genus UBA1140. The sequence goes on along the minus strand of JALSHP010000342.1, from coordinate 2,075 downwards.
AAAAATGTTATTTTAAAAGTCAACAACAAAGTAACCGTGGCTGAGACATTGGTTAAAGATGTTGTAGAAGTCATGGGAACAGAGCTACAAATTGATCCCGCATTTACCTACCGTTCTAACAATGGACTCATCTTAAATGATGATGACTTCATGCAGAACTTTGAACTATTATCCCCTTATGCTTCTCAGGAAGATAAAGCCTATTATGAATCACTCTACACGGTACATTATGCTTCAGAGTCTACTAACTATAACAAAGAGTATATTGGTGATGCCATTCTTCTTTTAGCCTCTAAGATGATAAATGAGGGTTCAGAGCATAAAGAAGCAATTTTAAATGCGATTAATGATGAGTTTAATGGCATTCGATGTTGTGAATATGAGAACAATGTTTTTAAGGGTGAAGATTATACCCAAGAGATTACCCAACTCAAAAAGATGCTTAAACTAAAAGATACAGCTTCATGCTTTGACAAATTTACTTGTGGTAAAAAAGACCATAGCATCGATGTAGAAAGCTTTGCTAATGCGAATGTTGCCCTCTATATGGGCAAAGAAGAGAATGAGTTAGACGAGGTACGTAAGATGATTAAAGAACATGCCTCTTCTTATCTTCCCTTTTCAAAATCTGCTAAACTAGCAGGGCAAACCCTTATGGATACCCATTTTGAAATTGCTCATAAAAAAGCAGGAGCGATGCTTTTAGAAGCCCTTGACTCTGGTGCTGATGTTTTGGTTTGTACCAAAAGAGATGTTGCCATTTTTCAAAAAGCATTGCCATTATGTGAGAAAGTAATGGGACGTGATATTAAACTAAAAATCATCTCGGTACATAGAATTAAAGAGTTGTGTAACGTTCCTGTTGCATAGTTAATGACAAACAAAATAGATAACCTACATTAAATTATAATTTAGCTAGTATCTGAAAATTTCACAAAGGTTAACAAGATGATGACATATAACCAATGGCATGAGTCACATAGTAAAAAGCACAAAAAGATTGTCGAAAAACTTAAAGCACAAGGGATGGATGAGTGGGATATTGTGCAATATTTTATCTTTGATAACATGGTCGAAAAAGAGCCAGATTTCTGTGAACTCTACGCTACCAATACAAAGTGTCATGAGATGTATGAACTCAACTGCTATATGTGTGGTTGCCCTCACTTTAGGTTCTACCAAACACCAAGACCACAAGATGATGTCTTGTTTCACTCTGTCTGCTCCATCAACTCTAAACGGGGAAAACAGTCTTTTTCAAATAATGAAGTGCATCAAGACTGTTCAGGATGTACTGTTCCACATGGAGAGGATTATGTGCTTCGTAATTTTGACCATGAGTGGGAGAAGATGATGGAAAATGTTAGAAACTAAAGGGGGAGTAGTTGGTATATGACAATATTGTACTCATAGGTTTTATGGGTTCAGGAAAAACCAGTGTGGGTAAGATTTTGGCACGACGACTCTACAAAGATTTTGCAGATGTTGACACCGTGATTGAGCAAGAGCAAGGGTGTAGTATTAGTGAGATTTTTGAGACCAAAGGCGAGGCATATTTTCGTGAGCTTGAACAAAAGTGCATCAATCAACTCACGGCTAAAAAAGGTCAAGTCATCGCCACAGGTGGAGGTGTCCCCATTCATAGTACCATTTCAGATAAGTCGTTGATTGTTTATATAGACGCTGATTTTGATGTCATTGTCAATCGTTTGTCAAAAAGAGAACGTGCGAAACGCCCTCTTTTTGATGATGAGGTGAAAGCCAGAGCCTTATATGATACACGGATAGAGACCTATAAAAAACTGGCTACTTTTTCTGTAGATGCCAATCAGACCATTCCTACATTTATCCATGTTATTGTCGATTTTGTCTTAGATAAAAGGGTTTTGTAAGCCCTTTTTTCAAACTATATTTTTAATCCTAACCTCTATATTAAAACTTAATTATAATGTAACTCTTCAGCCCTAAAAGACTAAAAAAGGGTAATTTTTGTCAAATACGCTAAAATACCAAATAAATTATGAATATAAATATAACCAACAGCATAGAAGAAGCCAGAGTATTGTTAGCAAATG
>JALSHP010000341.1 GCA_026982175.1 Campylobacteraceae bacterium | reverse complement strand
TAATTGAATGTAGTTCATAGGTATGCTTTTTAGCGATAATAGGTTGAGAATATTTTGAATGAATATGGGTTGAAGTGCTGAAACTAGAAACAGTGTTGCTGTTACAATAAAAAGTATGAAGAAAAAAGTTCTAAAGTACATAATCTATCCTAAAGTTTAATAATTCTTGGGGATTATAACACAAATAAACAAATAACTCCACATTAGGGAAAGAAATGAAAGTAATCATTGATTTAATAGAAGATATTCGAGAGAGTATTAACAATAATGAACGTTATAGCATCACGGCGATGCTTCTTAAAGAGGATACACTCAATCCTAAAAACCTTATTTATGCAGGGGAAGCTTCGGTCTCTTCTTTTTATGTCGATGAGATTTCCAAAGAGTTAATCTTTAATGTCGATACAAAAGAGAAAGCCTTAGAGATTGGTGAACTTGTAAAACATTTGCTCATAATGGAGATGGAGAAGATGATGTATGAAGTGAAACTCTCTGTTAGTGATGCACACGCTCCAAAAGCGTTAGTAGGATTTGGTTTTAATGCTACTGATGCTAAATATGCCTTATTCATTATGGCATAACCACGCTTTGGGTAAAATAGCAAAATTTTAAAATAAGGGTTTCGTATGTCAGTTAAATGTGCATTTTTGTTTGCAGGTCAAGGTTCTCAAAAAGTGGGAATGGGAAAAGATTTTTTTGAAAATTCAGAAGTTGCTAAGAAGATGGTCGCTGATGCCAGTGAGCGTACAGGCATAGATTTTGAAAATCTTCTGTTTGAAGAGAATGATAAACTAGGTCAAACAGAGTTTACACAACCTGCTATTTTGTTGGTGGCTACTATGGCACATAAACTATTTACTGATGCTATGGATATTAAACCAATACTTACTATGGGTCACTCTTTAGGTGAGTTTTCTGCTTTAGTGGCAAGTGGTGCATTAGATGCTACGGACGCTGTTGAATTGGTCAATTTACGTGGAAAACTTATGGCTGAAGCATGTTCTAAACAAGAGGTAGGCATGATGGTCTCTTTAGGACTTTCAGATGAAGTGGTAGAAAATATCTGTGAAGAGCAACGAGAAGCAGGGCTTAAAGTATGGGCAGTTAATTACAATGCCGATGGTCAAATAGTCATCGCAGGGATTAAAAAAGATTTAGAAGTTTTAGCCCCTATTTTAAAAGAGGCTAAAGCCAAAAGAGCGATGTTGCTTGATATGTCAGTGGCTTCTCACTGCCCACTTTTAGAAGAAGCCGTTGCCCCACTTTCAGAAAAACTCAATGAGATGATAAAAGATGAATTTATTGCCCCTGTTATCTCCAATGTAACAGCAAAAGCATACAGCTCAAAAACTGAAGCATTAGATTTACTCCCTCAACAACTTGTGTTGCCTGTTAAGTATAAACAATCAATGCTTAATGTCGATGATGAAGTAGATTGTTACATTGAGTTTGGTCAAGGAGCAGTACTCAAAGGCTTAAATAGAAAAGCAACTAAAAAGCCTCACTTTAATGTGTCAGATATGGCTTCCTTAGAGGTGACCATTGAAGCGATTAAAGCTTTATAAAGTCTTTCTATGATGAATTTACCTACTATCTATCTATTACGTCATGGTCAAACAGAATGGAATCTTGAAGGACGTTATCAAGGTCAATTAGACTCACCATTGACGCTTTTGGGTAAAAAACAAGCTGAAGAAAATGCCATAAAACTAAGTAAACATATTGACATCCATAAGGTGAAGTTTTTTGCTTCTCCTTTGGGACGTGCTAAATCTACGGCTAAAATTATCGCTCGTTATAGTGGGTTAGATTATTCTTCTATTATTTTTGAAAAAAATATTCAAGAGTTTAATTATGGTATTTTTGAAGGCAAAACAAAAACGTATTGTCAAGAGCAATATAAAGAGGTGTTTACGCAACGTGAGGCAGATAAGTTTAACTATCTTTTAGAAGAGGGAGAATCTTATGCAGAGGTTTCTAAACGTTTAAAGGTATGGTTAGCCTCTATTTCTCATGAAAAAGAGGTCGTGGTGGTGGCACATGAGATGATAAATCGTACGTTACGTGGAATCTACTGTGGATTAAAAAATGAGGAGATGTTACAACTACGTCAACCCAATGATCTGTTAATAAAGTTAGAAAATGGTGTAGAAACAGTTTTAGAATAAAAGTGACTTAAGTCCTTATATTTAGGGAAGTATAGAGAGATTTTATTTTAACTTAAAAATATTTGGGTATAATGTCGAAAATTAATGGTCTGAAATATATACCATTTATCCTCAGAAGGAGTCTTCCCCTTGGCTGCAAAAGACATCAACAAAAACTTAGAAAACATCTTTAAAGAGTGTAAAAAATCTGATTTAATCACTTTTGAAAATTTAGCAAAACAGTTTGATAAACAACCGACTGCTGTTCAATCTAAAAAAATCTTAAAACTCTCTCAAACTTATAAAATCAAATTGGTAACTTCTTCTGAATATGCGAATTTTCTTTCAGCACAAGAGAAAGAGAAACGAGCTGTCTTACGACAACAAGAGCGAGAAGATGGTGATGCAGAGGGGTTTGACTTTTTAAAAGAGAAAGAGTTGTTAGAGTGGAGTCGTTCTGACTCTCCTGTACGTATGTATCTTCGTGAAATGGGTAAAATACCACTTTTGACAAAAGAAGAAGAAATATTTTTAAGTAAAGAGATTGAATCGGGTGAAGATGTTATTTTAGATGCTATCTGTTCAGTTCCTTATCTTTTAGATTATATTTTGAACTACAAAGGACCACTACTTAATCGTGAACGTCGAGTTAAAGAGTTGTTTAAAAGCTTTGAAGATGAGAAAGAAGAGAAAGAGACAACAGATGAGAAAACAGGTGTTGTAACTACTGAAGTGGTTAAAACAGCAGCTTCAGCCGACAGAGCTGCTGAAAAGCGTGTGAAGCAAGTTATTAGTGCCTTTAAGGCACTTGAAAAAGCCAAAAAAGAGTGGATGAAAACCCGTGATGAGTTGGAGTTGACGCTTGAGACAGACCCTGATAATTTAGAAAAAATTATGCATGAGCAGATGAAAGTTGCCTTTAAAAAGCAACAACAAAAACTGGCACTTATTGATTTGGGACCTACTTCAAAGCTTATTAATGAACTTGTTAAAGCGATGGAGACAGCCCTTAGAAGTGATGATGGTTTTGAAAAAGAGTTAAAGAGACTTGAATATAAATTACCTCTGTTTAACGATGCTTTAAAAGAGAACCATAAAGCAATTTTGGAAAAAATATTAGAGATGGATAAAGAAGATATTACCGATGCTGTTCCTGAAACAACCATGGTGAGTACCTATGTTGAGATTAAAAAACTCTATGAGACGCGTGAAGCAAGTAAAGATAGCTTTAATCTTGACCCTGAAAAACTTGAAGAGATTTTAGGTCAAATTCGTCGTGGTAAGAGACGTTCAGAGATAGCCAAAACTCGAATGGCAAAGTCTAACTTACGTTTGGTTGTCTCCATTGCAAAGCGTTATACTAACCGTGGATTACCGTTCCTTGACCTTATTCAAGAGGGAAATATTGGGCTGATGAAAGCCGTTGATAAGTTTGAATATCAAAAAGGTTATAAGTTCTCCACCTATGCTACATGGTGGATTCGTCAAGCCATCTCTCGTGCCATTGCTGACCAAGCACGTACCATTCGTATTCCAATTCATATGATTGAGACCATTAACAGAATTAACAAAATCATTAGAAAAGGGCTTCAAGAGACAGGTAAAGAGCCAGATCTTGATACCATTGCCAAAGAGGTTGGTTTATCAGTTGATAAAGTTAAAAATGTTATTAAAATTACCAAAGAGCCTGTGAGTCTTGAAACCCCAGTCGGAGATGAAGATGATGGACGATTTGGTGACTTTATTGAAGATAAAGAGACGGTAAGTCCTTCAGATGCTGTTTTAAATGATGACCTTAATAATCAGATTGATGAAGTACTTGACCAGTTAAATGAGCGTGAAAAAGCCGTTATTAGAATGCGTTTTGGACTGCTTGAAGATGCAAGTGACAGAACCCTTGAAGAGATTGGTAAAGAGCTTAGAGTGACACGTGAACGTGTACGACAGATTGAGTCTTCTGCTATTAAAAAGTTGAAACACCCAAGAGTAGGGCGTAAACTTAAAAACTATATAGAGGGATAAGCTCCTCTCTATTTTATAAGCAGGTTTAAAAACAGATGACCTGTTTTAATTTCTCTTGGTTAAGCTTTTTAATAAGTTTAACTGAAAGCTCTCCGTAACGCTCTTCATCCATGCCTAGTTTCTCTTTTAATGCATCTATGTCTAAATTATTTGCCCATGTATTCAAAAGCTTAAACTCTTTTTTGGTGAGCTTTACTTTTAATAGAGCTTTTAACTCTTCCTCTTCTCGTAGTGGATGTACCAATTTTCTAATGTGTCGTTCCAATTCATCTCTAAGGGCTGTTTCATCTTCTCTTGTCTCATGTTCATAATTCATTTATCGTTCTCTCTTATGTTGATTGTATTCGTTGTCAATGCATTGTTGCATGGTTTGTTGTAGCTCATTGTACCACTCTTTATTGGCTTTAGATACTTTAAAAGGTTCAAGGTAGGTAATGTGTACAGTTGCATTTCCTGCTGTTTTTCTATGCTCATTCAATAGTTTTTTACTATTGCTAATAACAATGGGTTGAATGGTTAATTCTAGTTTTTCCGCGATAATTTTAGTGCCACCTTTAAATTCTAAGAGGGCTTGTTTATCGGTTCTTGTCCCCTCTGGAAAGATAGTAATGACTCTTTTATGTTCAGCTTCTATGGTCTCTTTGGTGTCACGTAAGAGTTTCACTAAGCCTGTTTTATTTTCTCTGTCTATTTCTATCATATTGGGTAGTTTGAGTAGATAGCCAAACCAAGGGGCATCAAAGAGTTGTTTTTTTGCAACCCATCGAATATCAGTATTACTATCAGCTTCTAAAGAGATTATATCGATAATTCCTTGATGGTTGGCGACAAACATATCTACACTGTTATCTCTCTCTCCATGAGAAATAATTTTCCCTCCAAGTAAGAAGATGATAACCTTATTCCAGTAGTGAAGAATATTAGATTTTTTTTTAGGAAAAAGCATCATCAGTGGTACCATGATACCCGCAGCTATGAAAGATATAGTCGCCGCTCCATAGTAAAATCTAATCTTGGCAAAGATCTTCATTTTTTACCCATCCCACTGTACCATTTTTGTACTCAATTTTAATAAACTCATTACGTTGACCCAACTTAGTTGTTTTGTACTTTCTATCTATATAAATAGACGTTGTACTGTTTGAAGTAGGGACAATATAGAGTGGAGAACCCTCTTTAATACATACCGTGGCTAAAGGGGTATAGAATGTTAAAAGAATAGCCGCAGCCACAACTGCCATGACAAGGTAAAAGAAGTCTCTTTTCCATAGAAAGAGTAAAACAAATAGGATAATAAGTCCCAATAGAGTGTACTTTTTAAGCCGTTCAAAACTGTCATCTTTAGGATTTAAATCTGTCTGTGCAGCCACTGAACCATCTTGCATTACAATGGGAATACTCTTCTCTATAAAGGTCTCTTTAATGGTGTCAAAGTAGCTAAAGTCTAACTTTTTTTGTTCTGTTGGCAATACAATATAGTAATTGATTGTCATTTTAGAACCTTCTCTTTTTGCATTTTCAGTACCATCTTTTAAGGCATTTGGAATATAAATATCTTCTAAATTAGCATCATGGGCTTCAAGAGAGATAGCAATAAGATTGGTCTTTTCATCATAAATAGAGACTTGATGATTTTTAATTTTTAGACCAGATGCAATCACGCCAGAGAATGTTTCGCTTTTGGGAAGTTTTTCTACTGGTATGCTTATTTCACCTAAAGTTTTCTCTTTGCCATTAATAGTGACGGAGACACTAGGAATAGAAAAGAGTTTATTGCTTGTTTTGAAATAGAAAGTATAAAATGTTTTTGACCCATTATTAATAATAACAGGTTCTTGCATAATAGGCTTTTTTGTACCTTCAAAATTAAAAATAATGGAGTGTTTATCAACAGAGTCAGTTGTTAAAAAACTAATGGGAAAAACTTGTTTCTCATATACTTTTTTAGGTACATAACTATACTCAACATCTCCTGCAAAGAGTGCGGTAATGAACATAAATAAAAAAGTAGTAAAAAACTTCATTAAGCAATAAGTCCTTCAAGCATTTTCACACCATCATCTGAGCCTAAAATATTTTCTAAAGCACGTTCAGGGTGTGGCATGAGTCCAAAGACATTTTTGGTTTTATTACAGACACCTGCAATTGAAGTAACAGAGCCATTAACCACAATGGGATTGCCTTTTTCATCAGAATAGCGTACTAAAATTTGTTCATTATCTTCAAGCTCTTTAAATCCTGCTTCATCAATGTAGTAGTTACCATCGGCATGGGCAATGGGAATATTGAGAATTTCATTTTTATCACATTTCTTTAAAAAATCATTACTATTATTGACAATTTTAAGGGTTTGAAATTTCGAGATAAAGTGTAGTCCAATGTTTCTTTTTAACGCACCAGGTAAAAGCCCAACTTCTGTTAAAATTTGAAAACCATTACAGATTCCTAAAACTTTTCCACCATTATTGGCATAAGCAATGATGGCTTTCATAATAGGTGAAAATTGAGCAATGGCACCAGAACGTAAATAGTCACCATAAGAGAAGCCACCAGGGACAATGACCAAATCTGTATCTAATGGAAGTTCTTCCTCTTTATGCCATATAATGGAAGTAGTACAACCAAGTTTTTCAAAAGCATATTGGCTATCTAAATCACAGTTTGTTCCTGGAAATTGTAAAATTGCTACATGTTTCATTAATTTAACTCTATTGTATAATCTTCAATAACGGTATTGGCTAAAATCTCTTCAGCCATCTTTTCAACTTCTTTAAGGGCATCTTCTTTGTTTGTAGAAGTTAATTGAATAACAATCTGTTTACCCATTCGGACATCTTCAACACCTTCAAAGTTCATTGCATCTAAGGCATGGTGAATGGCTTTTCCCTGAGGGTCAAGTACGCCCTCTTTTAAAAATATGTTTACAATGGCTGTCATTACTTTACTTCTCCTAAAATTCTGTTCAATACGGCTTCATAGGCAACTTTAAGTCCCCCTTGACCTTTTCTAAATCGGTCTTTATCCATGCTCTCACCTGTCTCTTCATCCCAAAATCTAAAATTATCAGGGCTAAGCTCATCTATTAAGATGATATTGTCATTAAGGTCTCGACCAAATTCAAGTTTAAAGTCAACAACATTAAGACCTTTATCTGAAAAGAATTCTTTCATAATAGTATTAACTCTTCGTGCCATAAAACGGATATAGTCTAACTCTTCACTGTTTTTAACAAGCTCTAAAATTAGACAATGTTGGTCGTTTAGTTTTGGGTCACCCAATTCATCATTTTTATAGTCAAACTCTACTAAAGTAAATGGCAATACTTTCCCATCTTCAATGCCAAGATTTCTACTTAAAGAACCTGTGGCAATATTTCTAACAATAACTTCAATGAGAACAACATCACACTTTTTATGTAACATATTATTTTCATCTAACATCTCTACAAAATGAGTAGGAACTCCTTTGCTGTTTAAGAGTTTAAATAGCTCTGTAGAAATCTTATTGTTTAACGCACCTTTTCCCTCTTCACTTGATTTTTTTTCACCATTAAAGGCAGTTAAATCATCTTTGAATTCAGAAATTAAAAGTGTTTCATCTTCTGTATGCCAAATCTTTTTTGCTTTACCTTCATAAAGCAATTCTGTTTTTTTCATTTCTACGATTGTCCTTCTAGTTAGTTGATTTAGTCACTTGTAATCATTAAGGCTTTAAGAATGTCAACGGCTGATTTAAGTTGAGAATCTTTGTAAATTTGCTCTTCTGTAATAACCGTTTTATCTTCTTTGTCGTCTTTTTTGGCTTTTTTACCATCTACTTTTTCAAGTTCACTCTCTAAGTGTTTCTGTAAATCACGCTCTTTAATAGAGATGCCTATTTCAGCTTTTTTAATCTCTCCATAAGAGACCTCGACATCTGGTGTTACCCCCACAGCTTGAATGGTTCTTCCACTTGGAAGATAATAACGTGCGATGGTTAAACGTAATGCTTCATCTTGGCTAATTGGCATGACGACTTGCACTGAACCTTTGCCAAATGTTTTGTCACCTACAATCACAGCTCTTTTATGGTCTTGTAATGCACCTGAAACAATTTCTGAAGCTGATGCAGAACCACCATTGACTAAAATAACTAAAGGTGTTTTCGTGTCAGAGTTTGGTCTACTAGCATTGTAAACTAAGTTCTCTTCAGGGATTTTCCCTTTTTGGCTTACAATAGCACCTGAGTCTACAAACATATCTACAACACCAATGGCTTGGTTCAATAGTCCCCCTGGATTATTTCGTAAGTCCATTACAATACCTTTTCTATTGGGGTACTTTTGAATGGCTTTTTTGAGACCTTGTACCACTTTTTGGTCAAAAGAGGTAATACGCATGTATAAAATATCATCACCAATGGTTTTAGAATAGACTGATTGGATTTCAATAATATCTCTAATAATTTCAATTTTAAGTGGTTTAAGTTCGCCTTTTCGTACAATGGTGAGTTCAATAGCTGTTTGAGGTTTCCCACGCATAATTGAGACGGCTTTGTCAATGGTCATGCCCATGGTGGCTTGTTCATTGATTTTTAAAATAATATCTCCAGCTTTAATACCCGCAGCATCAGCAGGTGTACCTTCAAGTGGTGCGATAACGGTTAAAGCACCATCTTTCATCCCTACAGTAATACCAAGTCCACCAAACTCTCCATGAGTTTGAACTTGTAGTTCTTTGGTCTCTTTAGCACTCATAAATGATGAATGGGCATCAAGGTTAGAGAGCATCCCTTTTAGGGCATTGTTAATAATGTCTGAAGCATTGATGTCATCTACGTATTGCTCTTCAATAAGTTGTACAATTTTTGTAAATTTTAAGTAGGCATCTAATTTTGAACTCTGAGGGGTTTGAGTTTCAAAACTATTTGCATGTAATGAAGTAGTGAGAATTGCTGTTGCCGTAATGCTTGAGAGAAAGCCGAAAAGTATTGCTTTTTTATTTTTTATTATCATATTAGTAGTTATATGTCCCAGTTTTTTGAATGAAATATATTTTATCTAAAATTGCTAAAAGTTAAATGAAGAATAGGAGTTTGCAACAAAAGTAGCATGTTTATATATATTATTATACTAAAATACGAACAGAAATTTTAAAATCTATCAAAAAGGATATTTAAATTATGAATATTTTAGAAAAATTAACCAATCAAATGAGTGCTTCTTTAGAATCGGGTCTCTCTTTAGCACTCCATAACAAAAATCAAGAAGTTGATCCCTTACACGTAATTTGGGGTTTACTTTCAAACAGTAACTCTCTTTTAAATCAAGCACTCAATAAAATGAGTGCTGATAAAATTGCCATAGAGTTAGAGATAAAATCCTTAGCAAAAAAACTACCATCTGTTTCCTCTGTGACAAAAGAGAGCATTCGTCTTTCTCAAAAATTAGTTGCTACCTTGCAGACAGCAGAAGGAGTGATGACTGCCAATGGCGACAAATATCTTTCCGTAGATACTTGGATTATTGCCAATATGAATGAGCCATTCATGACAGACTCTTTGGGAAAATATCTCGACTTGTTAGAGTTGAGTAAAACATTAGAAGCCATTCGTGCAGGAAAAACCATTGAGTCACAAAATGGCGATGAAGCACTTGAGGCTTTAGAAAAATATGGGATTGATTTAAATCAAAAAGCCATAGATGGTGAACTTGACCCTGTAATTGGTCGAGATGAAGAGGTGCAACGTATGATGCAAATCTTAATTCGTAAAACCAAAAATAACCCCATTTTAATTGGGGAACCTGGAACAGGAAAAACAGCCATTGTTGAGGGTTTAGCACAGCGAATTGTAAACAAAGAAGTACCTTTAAGTTTACAAAATATGCGTGTTATCTCTTTGGATATGAACCGTTTAATTGCAGGAGCAAAATATCGAGGTGAGTTTGAAGAGCGTCTAAAAGCCGTTATTGATGAAGTTAAAGAGAGTTCAAATATTATTCTCTTTATTGATGAAATTCATACCATCATAGGTGCAGGAGGAAGTGAAGGGGGTAATGATGCTGCCAATATCTTAAAACCTGCACTTGCCAGAGGAGAGTTGCGAACCATTGGGGCAACAACACTTAAAGAGTATCGTAAATATTTTGAAAAAGATACAGCACTTCAAAGACGTTTTCAGCCTGTAAAAGTCGATGAACCAAGCATCAATGAAGCCTTACAAATTTTACGAGGGATTAAAGAGCGTTTAGAGTCGCATCATAATGTTACCATTATGGATTCAGCGTTAGTAGCCGCGGCAAAGCTTAGTGACCGTTACATTACTGACCGTTTTTTACCTG
>JALSHP010000340.1 GCA_026982175.1 Campylobacteraceae bacterium | reverse complement strand
TAACAACTCCTCTTTACTATACGCCAACAAAGGACGCACTAGACCATAAGCTTTACGCCTAGAGTAAGCCTCTAAGCCCATAAGCTCCGAAACCCCTGCACCCTTAGTTAATCGCATTAAAAACCACTCTAGTTGGTCATTGAGCTGGTGTGCTGTAAGCAGATTATCATAGCCCTCTTCAAGCATGAGTTCATCAAAAAAAGCATAACGAAAATCACGAGCATTTTTCTCAAAATTATTTTCAAAGTGTGGTGCTTTTTTAACATAGACTTTTAAGTCATACTCTTTTCCCAAAGCCAAAGCATACGCCTCTTCCTCTTCACTCTGTTTCCGTAAACCATAGTTCACCAAAGCTATGTCAAATTTAATCTTATGTTCAAGCAGAAGAAAAAAAAGAGCAGAAGAATCTACTCCTGCTGAAAAGGCTAAAAGATTTTGTTTAGAGTGCAAAAGAGTAAGTATTTCAAAAGTTAATGAATTTTCTTGAAATAATAAAGATTTAGAAGTTTGATTCATATTTATAAAATTTCTATTTCCATAGTGGTATATTTTTGAAGTTTTTTAAAGTCGCTATCGTAAGTTAGTAACTTACGTCGCATAAATTAAAACATTTGTATCAAGATAAACCATTGTTCATCTCATTCATCATATCATCTATATTAATATTTTTATCTACTTTTAACGCTCTTTTTCTTAAGCTATTAAAGAAATAGTCATCATTACTCTTTTTAGCTTTTATTTGTACTTCTTCTCTATTTAAAATCACCACATCATCTTTAAAATGAGATAAAAAATAGATAATCTTGTCGTAAGCACTCTCTTTAACATTAATCGTAATGGTCATCGCTTACTCCTTTTAGTTTTTACCATTATAGCACAGAAGATTAAAAAGAGAAATATACCACCTTATCTAAAGTGCCTTAACAAGTGTTCCAAGCAACTTCTCTCCCGTAAAGTCTGTAATCTTCACCTCATACAATGCCCCATAAACAAGCTCTAAATCAGAAGTGTCGTTAATGAGAATGTCACCGTCAATGTCTTTTGCCCACAGTGTTGGACGGGCTGAAAGAATGTACTCATGTTCTTCACTCTCTCCATCAAGAATAACACGAATATTTTTCCCTATCATCTTTTTAAGAGAGATTTCTGTAGTTTCATTAGCAATGGCTTCTAGCACCTCAATACGCTCTTCAATCACCTCTTCAGGTACTGGCTTCATTGTAAACGCAGGAGTTGTCTCTTCGTTGGAGTAGAAGAAAACATTAAATCTGTCGAACTTAAACTCACGCATAAAATCACAGACACGCTCAAACGCCTCTTCGCTCTCCCCTGGGTGTCCTGCAATGATGGAGGTTCTAATGAAGGCATCTTTTTTAGATTTCATATGTTCTAAAAGTTCAATGGTCTTCTTCTCACCAAATCCACGACGCATTAGCTTTAAAACCCCATCGTCTATCTGTTGAATGGGCATATCATAATAAGTCTCAAAAACGGCAGAATCAGCAATGGTATCAATGAGTTCAAAGGTCGTGGTACTTGGGTAAAGGTAGAGTATTCTCGCCACTTTAACCCCCTCAATCTGCTCCACAGCTTTTACCAAATCTCTAAGCCCATCTTTGAGCTTTAAATCACGTCCAAAACTTGAAGAGTCTTGAGAGATGAAAGAGAACTCATAAAAACCTTTTGCCACCAAAGCTTTGACCTCTTTTTCAATAGATGCTAAGGTACGAGAGAGGAGTTTTCCTTTAAACGATGGAATGGCACAAAAAGAGCAAGTTTGGTTACAACCCTCTGCTATTTTGATGTAAGCGTGAGTGTTTGAGCCTGTAATGACTCGGTCAGAATTTTCATTTGCCAAATAGACAGAGGGAGAAAATACCCCTCTTTTTTCAGCTATCATCTTGTCTATTTTTTCGTAGTCCCCTACCCCTGTAAAGATGTCCACTTCAGGTAAGTCACGTTGGAGTTCTTCTTGATAACGCTCTGTTAAACAACCAGAAACAACTAAAAGAGAATCTTTTTTACGCACTTCATGAAGATTTAAAATGGTATTGATGCTCTCCTCTTTAGCCGCATCAATAAAGCCACAAGTGTTGACAATAATCACATCAGATGCCTCAGCATCGTCAGAGATTTCATACTCTCTAAGCCGTCCTAACATGACCTCTGAATCGACAAGGTTTTTAGTACAGCCAAGGCTTACAAGATGTAATTTTTTTTGTGACACGGTGAAACTCCAAAAGATTTTTTGGAATTATAACAAACTTTTATGGTCGTAGCACTTGCACCACAAATGTCTGTTTTCCCAAAGCAGATTTCACCGAAGCTATCTGTTTTTTTGCTTCATTATAAGATTTATACGCCCCAATTAAAACATAATCTTTGTTATATTTATTTAAGACAATGTAGTTAAATCGTGAGTTATCCAAAGGCTTTAAAAAGGCTTTGGTCGGTCGGTACTTCTCAAAAAGAGCCATCTGCAAATAAAAGCCTGGTTGGGCTGAAGTTGAGAAGATTTTATGTACCGTTGAGTTATGACTCTTTTCTGTGCTACTCGCATAATGTGTTGTTCCCACCGAACCTCTATCTACAATTCCAGAAGAGATACCATCGTCACCACTTGTTCTTTGGTTTTTAACCCCTGTTTCACATCCCAAAAGTAAAAGCAGTGTTGCTGTTAGAAGTAGTTTTTTTATCATCGTTTCCCTTTTTTAATATGATAACAATTTACACCTAAAAACTATAAGTTACATCCATAAAAGCCATATCATTATTGGCAACAGCATCAAAACGTCGTGTTCCCCCAATGTAATCCACCACGCCTAGATTGGCATAGACCCCATCCATAATATCATACTTCACCCATGCACGTTGAAATCCACCTTTATCTAAACTTTTTCCAAAAAGCGAAATGAGATAATTGGCTTTAAGTGTTGCATTCATAAAGTCTGAACTTACACGAAATGCGTGCTGATAGGTATCTTCTTCTACGGCTAAAGGAAGCTCTTTTAACTGTGCATCATAATCATGAATTTGTCGTAATGAAACATCATACGAGATTAAAGTATCTGCTACGCCATTATATTCTACCCCTACAAGGGCATCGGTTCGTTTAAACTCTTTTTGCCCTGTTGTGCTATATTTTAAGCCATCAAAATGAGCCAACTCCCCTTTGAGTAACCATGAACCTTGAAGAACATTTAACGCCGTTCCCAACATTGTCACTTTGTCATGTTGTAACTTTCCATTCCCAAAGTATCCTGCATCATCACGCACAGAAGCTGCATAGAGGTTCACATCAAACCCTGAAAACTCCCCACCAATGCTTAAGGCAGGTAGCACTTCATGGTAAGTTTCATCTTTAGGTAGGCTATTGACCGAAGGGTTCAAAGCAGACCCTGCTGGTGGATTAAGTGAAAACTGTTGTTCCACCACAGCAATGGGGGTAATTCGCCAATCTCCTACAAAGTAGTCAAACTTTGCCATGCCCACAGGCAGTCGTAAATCTTCAATGTCCACCATCCCTGGGCGACGATTGTCCAGAGGATTGAGTACATCGGTAATACGAATGGTGTCACTCCGTCCCCAGACCACCACTTGGCGACCCAATTTCATATCTAAATTATCACTCAACGAACCCTCAACATAGGCATCAAAAAGCCGTACTTCACTCTCCAACTCTTTCAACTCATCGTTACTGTATTTATTACGTCCACGTAAACTATAAATCGCATCATAATAAGCCTTGGCATTGGTTTTCACTTTAAAACCATTGTCAAATTTATGTTCATAGTCTAAAAGAAGTGAACTCTTAAGCGAAGAGAAGTTGTCATGTGGGGCATCGCCTCCATAAGAGAATGTTGTCTGCTCTGTAAGTTTTCCTGTAAACCCAGCAAGAGCTTCTGCAAACGTTTCACGTTTCTCTTTAACTTTTACTTTTGCCTCTTCTTTGGCTCTCTCTTTTTTTGTTGAGGATGAGGAGGAAACCTCATCATCAAACCCATCCATAATGTCATCAGCACTTACTTCTACTTTTGGCTCGTTAACAATCTTTGTAGGTGCATCATCAAAGCCTTCTAAGGCTTCATCTAAGCTTTCTCCTTGAAGTGTTGTCGTAAAAATAACAGCAATAAGGTAGGGTGTCAATTTATTGCACCGTTGTAGTTTAAACATCTTAGAGACCTTTTTCTATCCGTCGTGTGGTAAACACATTGTCATCTATCTCTTTGTTTAAACTCACATTTGAGAAAGTAAGTACCGTTTTGTGTAAGGTTCTTTGCCCTTTTTTAGTGGTCATACTCATCTCATCTACCAACCAGATACCATTCTCTTCATGTATCTGTGTAAGGTCAAGATATTTCTTTTTCCCATTGGTCAAGAAGTTAATGGCACGTACCACCACAAAGTTATCTTTTCGCACAATCGCAATGGTTTTTTCATAACCAGACTCATCAATCACTTTTTGATTGTTCGGAGTTGACTCAATCATCCACGCATCATGCCCACGAACTTTGGTCTCTTTTAAAATCTTAAAGTTATAATCATCCAAATCACGGTCCGTCATGTCAAAATATGAGAAATCTGAACCCATAAAGCTTGAACTCTTATCGGTTGAGGGAATTCTTTTTACTTTTTTAAGTGCAGGTAGATACAACCACTGGTCATCATCTTTAGACGCATCATCATAATCATAGGTTAAAAATGCCGTATTTTTAACATCAGCAGGGCTTTTAAAGAACATGGTTCGGTAAGCATCTACCCCAACATCTTTGGCATAAGATTTTAAATCACGGGTACGCTCTGCTCCATTTTTGTCAATGAGTAACATCATCATATCTTGTTCTAAGGTCTGCCCATCATCACGTGCATCTACTTTATCCATAATGGCTCTAGCGTCCATCTCTGCTGCGATTAAATTGCTTGTTAATAGTGTTGCTCCTACGCCAAGTAGAAATAGTATTTTTTTTGCTTTCATTTGTTGTTCCTTTATAGAATAGTTGGTGCATTAAAATGCACCCTACCAAGCTTGTATAGCCGTAGGGTGTCAATTTATTGCACCATTGACCAATATCATTTATTTAATCCAACCACGTTTAGCCGCCACAACCATAAGGGCAGGTGCTAAAAGTAAGTCAGATAAGAGTGCGAAGATAATCACTGAAGCAGTGATTATCCCAAAGTTTTGTACCGAAATCATGTTTGCTGCGATGTAGGCAAAAAATCCTAATGCCAAGACTAAAGTGGTAATAACCATCGCTTTACCTGTGGTAAAGAATGTCTGCTCCATCGCTTCTTGAGCATCGCCACTCTCAAGGTAGTATCTCCGAAAATTGTGCATAAAATGTATGGTGTCATCAACTGCCAAGCCAATCGCAATTGACCCAATGAGTAGCGTAAACATATCAAGTGGCATATTACCAATATACATCACCAACAATCCCATGACAATCGGCGTTAAGTTAGGAATCATACTCATCGCTCCTAGACGCACCGAACCTAAAATAAGCATCATCATAAACGTAATGGCAACTCCTGCCATAAGATACGAAAAGGCTGAAGAGAAAACGGCTTGTGAAAAAGTATTAATCAACAATGGAATCATCCCTGTGGTCTCCACTTTGGAGTTAGTAAATGTTTTAATGGCTTCCCCTTTCACAAAAGAGAGAACTTGAACGGCTTTAATGGAGTCAGTCCATGGCAGTTTAATCGTAATTCTTGCTTTTGAAAACTGGCTATCTACCACATCTTCTAAATCATCCGAACCTGAGTTTTCAAAAAGTAAAAGCTCTTGTGAGACAAGGTTCTGCTCTTTGGGAATGCTGTAAAACGCCTCTTTATTTTCATGTAATGCTCTATTAGTCTCTTTCATAATGGTCGCCAAAGAGACCACTTTTCCTATATGGGTAAACGCATCGCTATACTGCTCCATCTTTGCTGAAAAAGCATTAAGCTTTGCCAAACGTTCAGGGTCTTGCCATCCATTCACTTTGCCTGTGTCTACCACCACTTCAATGGTCACAGTACCATTCATCTTCGCATCAATCACTTCTGTGGCAATACGGGTATC
The DNA here is from genome assembly GCA_026982175.1 of Campylobacteraceae bacterium. Lineage (GTDB taxonomy): Bacteria > Campylobacterota > Campylobacteria > Campylobacterales > Sulfurovaceae > UBA1140. The sequence continues at coordinate 4,468 of JALSHP010000340.1, read as the reverse complement.
TTTTTCAGGTTGAAACCACTTTAAAGGATTGTGAGACAATCGTACTTGTGACGCAGCCAAAAGTGAAATCATCACCACCACCAAAGAGCCTATGAGTACTTTGTTGGTATGTTGCACAGGAATTACAGCCAACTTTTTCATAAGCAGATCAATTTTTCCTGCCTCTTTTTTTGCTTTTGGTTTTAACTTAGTAATGCTTAAAAGAGCAGGAAGTAGCGTCAAAGTTAATACCAACGAAATCATTACCCCCAAAGAGGCAAAAATCCCTAAGTCCGAGATGGGAGCAACTTCACTCCCTGCAAATGAGCCAACCCCAATCGCTGTGGTAATAGAGGTCATGGCAATGGCTAAACCAGAATGCCCAAGGGTATAAGAGAGTGCCTCTTTTTTATCGCCTGTGGTGTTAAACTTATCAAAAAATACGGACAAAATATGCACCGTTGCACCAACCGAAACAGCCAAAAGAAGCGACGGTACAATCTGTGTGGGTAATTTAAAGGCTACCCCACTCCAAGCCATCGCTCCAACGGTTGCTACCAATGAAAGAGCAATAACCAATAAGGGATAGAAAACAGCCGATAAACGTCTAAAAACCACAAATAAAAATACCAAAATAATCAAAAAAGTAATACGCATAAACTTCTGCATATCAGCTTTCATTTGGGCTTTTAACTCATTGTTAACCGCAGGTGAACCTGCCATGTAGATTTTGAAATCTTCTGTTTCATAATTTTTGACAATGGCTTGAACAGCTTCTAAAATTTCATGGTTTTCAGCATCACTTAAAAAGGCTTTTTGCTCAACCGAATTTTGCGTAGCACTGTCTTCAAATCCATCACTAAACTCATCTTCTACTGAAACCTCTTGTTCTCCCTCATGAGAGTAGGCATCAGTTTCAATGATAAGCGTCGTCATGTCACCTTTTTGGTTAATGAGTAAATCTTTGTAAAAGTGTGAAGCCAATGCTTGTTTCTTAATGGCATCTACTTCTGCTTTGGTTTTAGGGAAAGGTTCTAAGAGGTCATCGGTAATGAGTTTGTCACCCTCCCCTCTTGTATTTCTTACATTATAAAGTGATGTGACATCATCAACATAAGGGACTTTACTCTCTATCTCTTTATGCAACTTTTTAAGCTTATTCAAAAACTTCAAACTAAAAACATCATCACTCTGAATGGCTAAAACAACACGCTCATCACGTCCAAACTGGGCACGAAAGTCATTGTAGCTTAAAAGAACAGGGTCATCAGGGTGCATGAACCCCTCGGTTGAGGTGTCCATCTTAATTTGTGGAACGTGAGAGATGGGAAAAGCCAATAAAATGACCAAAACTAAAAGAACTTTAAACGGGTTGTCGTGTATAAATGAGCCAAATTGACTCATAAGATTTTCTAGCTTTTTGTGCATTAGCAGACTCCATGAAATTACATTTAGCCTATATTATACATCTCCAAAGTTAACTCAATGTTAATTGCTTAAGTAAGTAGTGCTTAAAAAGTGTAATTCATCCCTAGAGTAAATAAATCTGCTCCACCTGCTGAAAACTTACCAATAATTCCATTGGCATTCTCACCCGACTTTAATAGGAGTACATCTTTTTCATCATGTAAGTAAGAGAGTCCATAAGAGAGATTGTCACTAGACTTAATACGGAAACCACAAGTATAAATGTTTGCATCAGAATCAGGTAATTCATACGATACATACTGTTTACTAATAGGGCTTTCATCTTTAGCATACCCTGCCATAAAGGTTAAAATAGGTGACATTTTTGCTGTTAATCCTACCCTAAAGGTGTTGGTGTCTTTCCAGTTTTTAGCTTTGGCATCATCAAAAGGGGCAACCAATGCAGGTCGAATAGAAGAGCCATAATTAAAATCTAACTCCTTATACGCTGACCAATAGGTTCTTTCATAATTTAACTCAACAGTATATTTGTCGTTCCATGTTTTAGAAACAGCCAAATTCAGAGCAGCAGGTAGTGGTACACTTACAGAAGCATCATACTGTTTACCCACATTAAATAAATAGAGGTTTGCTTCTCCCTCTTCATTGAGGTCAATATTAGAACGATAAGTAGCTGCCACATTAATGTCTGAAGTAGGTTTATACGCCATTGCAAGGTTATAACCAAACTCTACTGTATCTCCCGTCATTTCACGTTTAAGTGGTTTAATTGCTCCTCCATCAGAGTTAACCACCCCCTCTGAATAGATAGCACGAAGCCCTCCAGCAACTGCAAAATTGTTAGAAAGTTTATAAGAAACTACTGGGTTTAGTTCTACTACTTTAAGTGTAAACTCCTCAGCCGAAACCTTTTGATGTCCACTCTCCCAACGCTTACTAAGCCCTCCAGGAACCGTTAAACTCGCTCCCCATCTAAAATCTCCCATTGGTTTTGCCACATAGTGTAAAAATGGTAACTGTAAATTTTCTATTTGAGATTTGTTATCAGCAGAAAAAACCTCCGTAGCTGAATAGGCTTGAAAGCCTTCAAATTGGTTACGTGGCAGATGAGCCCAAGTAAAACCTAGCTCCATCGCATTTTCATCTTCCATAAATGCCATGTTTGCAGGGTTAAAATAGGCTGTATCTGCCCCTTGCGTATGTGCAACATAGGCAGCACCCAATGCCATAGAGTTCACCGATTGTTCAGGAACTTTGTAGGCTCCTGCTAAAACTAAAGAGCTTGTTAGTGTACTTAATAGTATAATTTTTTTCATCATCTTCTCCTAGTATCCGATGGTTTGTTTTCTAATCTTTGCAAACATTTTTGTAGTAACAGCATAAGCAGGTAATCCACACTCTCCATGCCCTAGCTGTGTTGGTAAACCTAAGCTCTGCTCTACAGGAATAAGCTCTACATCACTTGCACCTAATGATTGCATACTCTGCTGGGTTAATTCCGAAATAGCATAAGGAATAACGTTATCCCCCTTACAATGAACTAAACGAATAGGTGTAGTCGGAGCCCAATTATGAAGCGTATTTTTAACTAATGCTCTTTTAAACCAGAAATCATCTTGAGTTAAATAGTTACTAACAAAATCTTGAGAAAAAAGTCCTTCATTGCTTGTCGTCAAGGTTGTCAAGTTTCCATCAATTTGGGTTCTGTTTAAGTCACCATTGAGTAGATTTTCTAACATTGAAGCATAAGGTTCATTAATAACACTATCTATTGCTTCATCATGTGCTTTTGCATAAGCGTAACCAAAGTTTGCCATAAAAGAGGGAACAAGTAATCTCTCTTGCGTCAAAATAGAATCTGCCATCTCTTTTAGGGTATAAGGCCCAGCCATTGGAGCTGCAAGTGTTACTGCTAAATCAGATAAATCCTCTTCTTCAATCTTCTTTAATGCTGCCATTGAAGAGTACCCACCCTCTGAATAACCTGTTAAGAAAAGCTGATTATTTAGCTTGATATTTTGCTCTTTAGTAAAAAGTTTCACCTGTTTAATAAAATCAACGGTAGCATTGGCTAAAGAGTCTTTTAAAATGAAAGGATGATAATGTTCACGAGAATCACCAAAACCAATATAGTCAGGTTGTAAAGTTGCAAATGCACCAAGTGACGTTAAAATTACAGATGAACCATCAGGTACACCATATTTAGAAGCTGTTACCGATGGGGCTTTATTATTGGCAAAAATCGTACCATGTCCATCAGATACCATTGATAAGCCTAAATCTTTCACAGGCTCTGGTAGACCTGTCGGAATAACTAAGAGACCCGAAACATTAACACTGTTCCCCTCTTCATCTGTCGTAACATAGGGGATTTTATAGGCTTTATATCCATAAACTGTTCGATTACTCTCTATTACTCCTGCATCAATCAATCCTGCTTTAACTGCTGAAGCTGGGAAATCTACAACCAATTTACCTTCAATCTTTGTCGGTGCTTCAGTCGAAGTTTCATTTGTAGTGCTATCGCCACCTCCACAAGCCAAAAAAAGTAAAGGGCTTAAAACTAGCATGGTTTTTTTTAGGGTTTGATTCATTGATTTATCCTTAATTATAATTTAAGCTTCAATCATATCATACATCTGCTCAATTTCTCTGTCCCAAATGCTCTCATCAATGGTCTCTAAGACCAAGGGAATGTCATTCATACGTTCATCATTCATAATAAATCTAAAGGTATCCCAACCAATCTCACCTTCACCCAATGAATGGTGTCTATCGACACGGCTTCCTAGTTTTGGTTTTGAGTCATTAATGTGCATCGCAGACAAATACTCAAACCCAACCAAACGTTCAAACTCATCCATTGTTTTGTCATACGCCTCACGGGTTCTAAGGTCATAGCCTCCTGTAAAAGTATGACAGGTATCCAAACAGACACCCACACGACTTTTGTCTTCTACTTTGTTAATAATATGTGCTAAATGCTCAAATTTATAACCCAAATTTGTCCCTTGTCCTGCAGTGTTTTCAATTACTAATTTAACGTTCATGCCCTTAGTCG
>JALSHP010000339.1 GCA_026982175.1 Campylobacteraceae bacterium | reverse complement strand
GTTCCTCTTACTATATTAAAGTATTAGAATTTAAATTAAGAGAGCCATTCTACCATAATAGATTTAAGGTTAAAAATTAAAAAGCTTATTGTCGTTTTGTTTGCCTTGTTTTTGTTTATGTTCAAAAGGCACAGTATCAAAAGAGAGTTGCTCATTTTTAACAATGGCACAGGAGAGTTCAACACCATAAATAGCAGAAGTATCTATGCAGATTTTGTTTTTATACTGTCGTATGTTGGCTTGAGAGAGGTGTCCAAAGATGTGGTAGTGTTGGTTATCTTGGGCTTCCTCTATGAGATAGGGCATTAGCTCATCTAATGGCATTTTAGGATTTTTAGAACGCGAAATAGATTTAATCATCTTTTTTTTAGCTTCTAAAGAGTCTACTCTTAAGTACTGTTCTTCACAGGGAGCATGGGTTAGGGTCACGGTAAAATTTTCATCATAGAGATAATAAAAATAGGGTTGACAAAGTTCATACAGTTCTAAAAAAAGTTTTTTGAGAGAAGCATTTTTTTCTAAAAGTGCTACCGTGTTGTAATATTTCTCTTTATTTTTAATAGTTTTTGGGGTAATAACTAAGCTTGTGTCATTGGAAATATAGCGATAGACCATATTTTCATGATTTCCCTCTATTAAATAGAATCGTTGTCGCTCTTGATTGAGATGATAATAGTTTTTATGGATAAACTCAATGGTTTGGGTAAGCTTTTCATCACTTCCTTTGTCGATGAAGTCACCCAATAAGATAATAGATTTATGTTCACTCTCTTTACTTATTTCAATAAAATCATCTTTAGTAATTAAAAAGCCCTGTTTAATTAAAAGGCTTTTTAGCTCATCGATGCACCCATGTACATCGCCGATGATGATATATTCATATTGAGTAGGAAGAAGCATTAGCCTAAAATACCACCACCATTAACATTAATGTCACGTCTAGCAGCATTAAGTTCAATGATAAATCCACCCGTGGCATCAATAAGTGACATCATTCCTAAGATTAAGAAAGTTGCATTTTGAGCCCATGAAACCATGAAGAACATGACAATAAATACCATGGAGACAATGAAGCTTAGTAAGGTTTCAGAAGCTCCAAATTTACTAGCTGTTGCTGCTTTGGCTATTTCAATGAAAAGGGCCAATGAGCCAACAATTAAAAAGACCTCTCTTACTCTTAAAATAAAGTCTCTATCTGGACCTATATGGTGTATGAGTACTACCGATTGTAACGATAAATCTTTTAAGGCACCGACATAATCAGCTCCTAAGTGTAATCCAATGTAGGCGAGTAGTACCCATGTAAATGTTGACATTCCTGTAATAAAAAACATTTTGTTCCTTTTTCCTTGATTTTTTTATTGTTTGACTTCTACTTTTTGATTTCTACTTTTTGATTTCTATTTTTTGATTTCTATTTTTTGTGTGCCTGTGAAAGATACTCTGCATTCATCACTTTATCCATTGGTTGATGCACATCTGATGGATAGAGGACAAACTTAGAGTTTTCAGATGATGAAAGCTCTTTCATGGAGTCGATGTAAGAAGCAGAGGTTAAAAACTGCATAATCCGTTCATCTGAAATATTAGGCATTAACTCTTTGAGATTTTTAATGGCATTGTGCGTGGCTTCAGCACGTTTTTCTATGAGAATACGCTCTGAATCTGCTTTTAGTTCTTTCTCTTTAAAGTCGGCATTGGCTTTGGTGAGTTTGGCTTCAGCCTCTTTAATTGCCACAATTTTTTGTTGTTCCGCATCCAAAATATCTTGTGGAGACTTGACATCTTCAAAGCTAATCTGTGTCAGCTGAATTCCCCAACGTAAGGAGTCTTTTTCAACAATCTCTTTAATCTCTCCTAAAATGGTTTCAGAGTTTTTTTGAATCTCTGAAAAGTTTCGTCGTGCTAAAGCAGTAAAGGTACTACTAATAACAAGATTCTCCATACGTGCTTTGTAATCCTCCACCTCTTTAATGGCTTTAAGTGGATGGATAACTTTTATCATGGAAAACATATCAACGGTAATGTTAATATTGTCTTGGGTTAAAATGGTTTGAGGATCGGGGTCTACTTTCATCTCTCTTAAGTCAACTCTGGCTTCAATTTTATCAAGACTAGGGATAATACGGTTAATTCCCTCACATGCCACACGATCAACGCCATGACGGTCAATGACCCATGCCTCTTCTGAAGGAACAACACGGAGTAAGAAGAGTCGTCCTAATCCAAGTGTTACGATAAATGAGTCAAACGATTTTCCCAAACGCTGACCAAAAGAGAGAGGTCTCTTTGCAAGTTTAGAACAATCTGCATCCATCTTATGATAGGGAGTTTGCTCATCTGCTTCATGCTCTAGTAAGCTCTCCTTATTGATTAACGAGGGGTAAAGTAGATAGAAAACAGGGATAGCGATGATTGTAAATACGATGAAGAACCAAAATAGTGACATCATTTTTTTCCTTTTTTAAATCAGTCATTTAAAATATATTTTATTTTAATATATTTTAAGATATTCTGATAATAGTATACCAAAATAAACAATTACTATGTAGTGAATAGTATTAAAAATGTGATTTAAAAGAAAACTTAGTTAATTTTATGCTAGAATATTTACATAGAAGTAATATTTTATCTAAATCTCATAGAGAAAAGGCACAAATTGTTTAGCAATAGCGAAGAAGAGAATAGGGATTTTTGTGAATCCTATAAGTCTCAAATATTAGCCAGTGATGAGCGGGAAGAACCATCACTCTTTACAAACTTAATAAGGGTGTTTTTTATCCTTTTTCTTTTGCTACTTATTGCAGGGGTCTCTTTTTATGGTTATCATAACTTTATGAATAATAAAGCATCTAATGATATAAAATTACCACCACAATCGGTACAAATTTCTGATGATGATCTAATGGTGACTTTAGAAGAGCCGAAAGAAGAAAAAAAAGAAGAGCCTGTAAAAGAAGTAGTAGAAGAGAAAGCCATTCAAAATATAGCTGATGAGGTTAAGATGGAGATTGCTAAGACAGAGTTAGAAGAAGAGATTGCTCAACCAACTGAACAAGTGCTTCAAGAGAAGAGTCTCGAAGTTCCTACTAGCTCTCCTGAAGCACAATATTTAGAAGAGTTGGCTAAGCTATCGGATGCGATAGATAAAGATAGACAATAAATAAGGGCAGACACAAAGGTCGCCCCTAGATTTATTTTATGATTTTATTTATTTAAAAGTTCAGCCACCTCTTTGGCATGATAGCTGATGATAATGTCTGCACCTGCTCTCTTAAATCCCATCATGGTCTCCATCATGACACGTTCATAGTCAATAACTCCTGCTTTAGCAGCCATTTTTAACATGCTGTACTCACCACTTACATTGTAAATGGCCAAAGGTAGAGAGGAGTTCTCTTTAATATCACGTACAATGTCTAAGTATGCTAATGCTGGTTTAACCATTAAAATATCAGCACCCTCTGCTTCATCGGCTAAACTCTCCAAAATCGCCTCTTTTCTGTTGGCTGGGTTCATTTGATAGCTTCTTCTGTCTCCAAAACTTGGGCTACTCTCTGCCACATCTCTAAATGGTCCATAATAGGCAGATGAAAATTTAGTAGAGTAGGACATAATAGGAAGATGAGAAAACCCACCCTCATCAAGACCTTTTCTAATGGCAGTAATCATTCCATCCATCATTCCTGATGGTGCTATCATGTCTGCTCCTGCTTTGGCGTGTACTTGGGCTTGTTTGGCTAAATTATCTAAAGTGATGTCATTGTCCACCGTTTCTAAAATTGGGTCAAGTACTCCACAATGCCCATGGTCGGTGTATTCACAAAAGCAGAGGTCAGTCACCACAAACATATCAGGGTGAGCTTCTTTAATGGCTCTAATACTTGAAGCAATAATCCCATGTTCACACATTGCATCACTTCCTACGGAGTCTTTGGTATCTGGAATTCCAAATAAAATAATAGAGTAGATACCCAAAGCTTTAAGCACGTCACACTCTTTAAGCACTTCATCAATACTCATCTGAAAAACGCCTGGCATGGAATCTACTTCTATTTTTAAATTTTTTCCACTTTTAATGAAGAGGGGATAGATAAAATCATTAACACTTAAGTGGGTCTCTTGTAGTAAATCTCGTAGCACTGGGTTGAGTCGTTTTCGTCTAAATCGTGTAAACATCTGTTGTCCTTTTTTTATTTAAAACATTTTAACACCATAACATTTATAATTGATTAATAAATAGATATAATCTCTGCCATGAGAGAAATTGAGATATCTGAAGTGGCAACACTCCCAACAAAGTATGCGACTTTTAACATTCAAGCCTTTAAAGAGTTTGGCAAAGAGCATTTGGCTATTTTTACCAATGAGCTAAGTAACAACCCGATTGTTCGTGTCCATTCAGAGTGTTTAACAGGAGATGCTTTAGGCTCTGTGAAATGTGATTGTGGTGAGCAACTGGCATTTGCTCAATCATTAATTGCCACAGAGGGTGGCATGATTATTTACCATCGTCAAGAGGGTCGTAACATCGGTTTAGTGGGTAAAGTCAATGCCTATGCCTTGCAAGACAGAGGATTGGATACGGTAGAAGCGAACCACCAATTAGGGTTTAAAGCAGATGAACGTACCTACGAAATAGTGGAGTATATTTTGGACTATTTTAAGATTAAAAAGATTCAATTGCTTACCAATAATCCTAGTAAAATAGATTCATTAAAAAATGTGGAGATTAGCAAAAGAATTCCCATTTTAATTGAAGCCAACCCTCATAATAAAGCCTATTTAGAGGTGAAAAAAAATCAGATGGGACATTTATTGTAATGTACAAAGAAAAATTTAAAAAATTTACGAAACTTTTATTAGAATGGAACAAAATCCATAATCTTACAGGGGCAAAAACACCTCATGAAGTTGAAAAAAATATTGAAGATTCCATTTTCCCAACAACGTTCATCAAAGAGCCAAAGAGTATTTTAGATGTGGGAACAGGAGCAGGGTTTCCTGGACTCATTTTAGCCATTGCCTATCCTCATGTCAAAACCGTACTCTGTGAGCCTCGTAAAAAACGTGCCATGTTTTTAAAGTATGTGGCGATGGAATTAGAACTTTCCAATGTGGAAGTAGTACGCAAACGGGTCGAAGATTATGAAGCTGAAGCTTTTGGACTCATAAGCTCACGTGCTGTAACTGATACCAAAATGCTCTTAGATTTAACAGGGCATCTTCAAGATGAAAAAACAGCTTTTCTTTTCTATAAAGGTGAAAAGGTTTTTTCTGAATTGGAGTTGGTGGAGCAAAAATTGAACTATGATATAATTGAAAAAAATCAGAGAAATTATCTCTACATAAAGGCGTAAAATGTGGTTAAAAATTATTTTTTTGGTGATAGCAGGGGTGTTTGTTTATCGTCTCTTTGGAGGGAAAGTCCCTTTTTTAGATAAACCCAAAGAAGATAATGAAAATGAACACGATTTTGGGGAAGTAGAAGCGACTTCAGCATGTGCTACTTGTGGCACTTACATTACAGAAACGGATGCATTGATTTATCAGAAAAAATCTTACTGTTCCCATGAGTGTTTAAAAAAGATAAAGTAGCATTATGAAAATATTTGGACATGAATGGATAGAGAGTGAGGATTTTTATGAGGTTTTTACGATAGAAGAGATTGCTCAAACCCCTGCTAATTCACTGCTTCAATTAGTGCCTTTAGAGAAGAGTTTGGCATTGGCAAAATATTGTCAAAAAAACGCTTTGCGTTACGCTTTAGTGATTTCATCTATTGAAGAGGCAATTTTTGCCAATCTTTTAAACGCGACTTATGTTATTTGTGAAAAAGAGTTAGCCAAAGAGCTAATGCCCATTGCTCAAAACTATCTTTTTGATACACAGGTTTTAGCTGATATTACAAAAGATGAGATTGAAGAGATGGCAAAGAGTGGAGTAGATGGGGTAATATTAAGCTAGGGTGTCAATTTATTGGTTTTTAAATTTTATTTTTGGTGCATTAAAATGCACCCTACAGAATCTTCTCTAAACCAATAAGTAAAACAACCGTTAAGAGTCCACCTGCTATACCTGCTAAAATATCATCTCCCATTACCCCTAAACCTCCTTTGACTTTACGGTCAATGACCCCAATGGTTGAAGGTTTCCAAATATCAAAAAGTCTAAAAGCCGCAAAGCTTCCGACAATAGCGATTTCATAGGCATAAGCATAGTTCATTTTTTCAGCTGTGGCAATGGCAAACATAAGGGCTATCCACATTCCTGCTACTTCATCAATGACAATACTTTTGTCATCATGGCTATTGGTGGCTTTTTCATATTTGTTAATTTCAAAAACACCAATAATAGTAATGGCTAAGGTTAACATGAAAAGGGTTTGCATGGGGACTACTTGTAAAAGTGCAACGCCTACAATTAAGGCAGCCAAAGAACCAGCTGTACCTGGAGCTTTAGGGGCTAAACCTGAGCCTCCAAAAGTAATAAAAAGTCTATTTAAGTCCATTCTTTTCTCTTTCTATTTATGTTAATGAACTTGTTTTATAGAGTTCCATTAGTTTAATGTAAAAGTCCTCTTCACTATGCTCTTCCATTAGACCATCGTTGGGCATTAGGGCATCGTAAAGCTCTTGTAGGTGTTCAAAACGTTCAGGAAATAAAGCACTTAAAATACTGGCTGAAACTTCTCTTCTCATTAAGATAGAAGGGGGCATCATTCCTGACATAATGAGCTTTAAAATAGAAGCTGAATGGTAGTGAATATGATGATGCTGTCCATGTGGGCAGGTTTTCATGCTCACTAAAGTACGACATTTATTACAATAGACATACTGCTCTACGGTGGAGACATTTATCTCTATATCTTTGGTTGCATCAAAGACTGAATTTAAAGTATCATGGTCATAAAAGAGTCCAAGCCCTGCATGGTTTTTACCGATAATGAGATTATGACATCCATAGTTTTTTGCCACCAAAGAGTCTAAGATAAGCTCATTGTATCCTGCAAAAATGTAAGAGTTCTCTAAGGGAACAAGAACAACTTTATTGGCAGGTAGAAAGTTTTCAATAAATTTTAAAATTGAATCATAACGAATATCATAACGCAGTCCATGATTGGTAAAAGGTTTGAGTAGAAAAACCACCACTAAATCTGATTGGTCAATTGCTTGTCTTATCATTCTCTCATGTGCACGGTTAAAGGGATTGGCTGCCAATACTAAGGCGGATACATTTTGGGCATGGGTCTCTTTAATCTTATCTTGAACCATTTTCTTTGAAGAAGTAATGAGTGGATACTCGACATGGTAGTCACCTGTAACGGCAATGCTCCCTAGACGCTTTTTGGTGCTTTGAACACCTGGATGAGAAGGGTCATTTGTTCCATAAATACATTTTAGTCTATCACTAGGGTCAATGTGAAAAGTCTCATCTGCTGTTAATGTTCCAATAATGTTTTTTTGATGCACAAGCTCAACAACATCACCTTTTTTTAAAGACTCTAAACAAGTTTTGTTTTTTTCACCTGAGGGGGTTAACAAAAAAGGAAAAGGAAAAGGTACACCTTTGTAGAGTTTTGTCTCTCTAACCTCTATTGCTTCTTCTTGAGTCATTAGTTTGCTAACAGGTGCAATGAGTCCCTCTTGTACCAATGCTAACGTGGAGAGTGCTTCTCCATCAATATGTAGCTGTTTATTTCTTTTTGAAGATACCATATTTTTTCCTTTTTTCCCATAAACTTTTTCGTGAAATACCGAGTTTTTTAGAGAGTTCAGTGTCAGGGTATGAGTATTGAAAATTATTGACAATAAACTTAACATAGTCATCTATGGTTAAAATCTCATTTTGGTCATAGAGTTTATTGTCGGTATTAATCTCAATGGTTTTGTATTCGGTCTCAATCTCTGTGGTGGTAGAGATAATAAAGTCACGTCCTTCGATTATAGCAAAAAGTTGTTCACGTTCACTCTTTTTTAGGATTTGTAATTCTGAAATATAGAGTAGGTGTTTCAGATTAGACTTCTCTATTTTAGATTTCCAATCTTTATTGGCTAAAGGGACAAAAGAGAGAACTCTGTCTTTTTGTTTAGCGTAGGTAAAGGCTAATTTATCAACCAATTTTACATAGTTCGTAAGCACAATCATTGGTGAAGCTATCTTATCAATATCTTCATCAATTTTAATGTCTTGAAGTAGGTACTCATTATACTCTCGGTAGAGTGTTTTGTACTTTTTAAGGGTTTGAAACTCTTTATAATGCTCAATTTTACGTTGAAGCTCTTCAATAATAAAAGGTTTAACAATATAGTCATTTGCTCCTAATTTTAGAGGGGCGGCTACGGTATCATTATTAATATAGGAGACCATTAAAATAATGATCTTCTCCTTATATTTTGTAATAAGTGCATTAAAATTTTGCCCAGGGAGATTTGTTGAAAGTAGAAAAGCATCACCTGTGCTTGTTGCCATCGCCTCTTTAACCGAGGAATAAACTTCTGTTTCATATCCTGCTTGTCCTAATTTAGAAGCAATACTTTGTGCTAAATAGAGCTCATTTTCAATTATGGTAATTTTCATTTGTCGTCCAATCATAATAGTATAAGGTACTAATAGCTTCAACAGCTACACCTTCTTTTCGTCCAATCCAACCTAATTTTTCAGCAGTAGTTGCTTTTATATTAACCAGATTTGGGGTTAAGTTGAGTAGTTTTGCCAATTGAAATCGCATGGCTTTTTTGTAGGTTAAAAGTTTTGGTGTCTGTGCAATAATGGTTAAATCTACATTCCCAATAAGATAGCCAAACGCCTTTAGTCTTTTGACGGTGTCTTTTAAAAGTTCTTTTGAGTCAACCCCTTTGTAATCCTCTGAAGTATCAGGGTAAAATTCACCAATATCTCCTAGTCCAGCGGCACCGAGAAGGGCATCGATGAGTGCATGAATAGCAACATCTCCGTCACTATGGGCTTTAAATCCAAAGGGGGAATCTATCTCTATGCCACAAAGTACCATTGGTTTCCCCTCTTCAAAAGCATGAATGTCAATGCCAAAACCACTTAAGGCACGTTTTGAAGGTGCTTTAAGACAAGTCATTTTGGCAAGGTCTTCAACGGTGGTTAGTTTATGGGCTTTAGCCGAACCCTCTACAAAAATAACCTCTCCACCTAAGGAGGCGACGGCTGAAGAGTCATCGGTAAATTCATGGTTTGAATTCAAAGCATTTTTGAGGGTTTGAGTACAAGAGAGTTGTGGGGTTTGAATGATTTTGACACCATCACGGTTTATGGGAGATTCATCTAAATAGAGTGTGTCTACCATTTTAAGTGTAGGAACTACACAGGATTTGTTCTTTTTTGCTGAAATTACACGTTTTATCATATCGTCATCGAGGCAACATCGTGCAATGTCTGAGACCAAAACATAGGGGGTGTTTACATCTTTAAGTGCATTTTTGAGTGATTGTTGACGGCTATCTCCTCCCTCAACAAAAGTAAATTCTGCAAAGTTTGACATTGTTTGAATGTCACTCCTAGATGACACAATGATAGTGCTTTTGAAGCTATTTATGTTCTGAAAGTCATTGGCAACTTTAAGCCAAAGTGGTTCATGACCTATCCATAACCATTGCTTTTTAGGAGGCAGTTTAAAGCGAGAGGCTGAACCTGCACCTAAGAGAATAAGCGTAATATCACTCAATACTATTTCCTTTTTTTAAAGTGTAACCTAATTATACAGTAGTAACCTTTGGTAACACTTTAATCAATTATATAGTTGTGAAATTTGATACATTTAAAACAGTTGCAGTAGTTTTTTTGTTTTTTCTAATGAAATTTTATTGTTTTCTAAGAATTCAGAAATCATGGCAATGCCACTGACAGAAGGAATCTTAATAATCTCTTGAATATTTTCTAAATTTATGCCCCCAATTGCCACGATAGGGTAGGGAACATTTTGTGACCATTTTCTTAACTCTTCAATTCCTACGATGTCATAAGCGACTATTTTAGAAGTTGTTTCAAAAATAGGACCAATGGCTAAGTATGAAGGTTCTATCTCAAGTGCCATTTCTATCTCTTTTGTCGTGTGTGTACTAACTCCTAAGCGAATACCTGCTTGATAAATGGCTTCTAAGTTTGCATCGACTAAATCTTCTTGACCTAAATGAATGCCATAGGCTTGATGTTTTATGGCAAGTTCCCAAAAGTCATTAATAAAAAGTCTGGCTTTATATTTGTTAGAGATTTTAATGGCGTTGAGTATCTCTTTTTCTAAAGCTTCATCTTTTAAATCTTTTGTTCTTAGTTGAGCTGTTGTGATGCCCAATGAAAAGAGTATTTCAAGTTTATCGGCTCTATCGACTAAGGGGTACGCTCCTAAAGGGGTATTGCCACAGTTTAAAAATTTCATTTTAACCTTAATTTTTTGTTTTTTGTTTTTCGTAGGGTGCAATTTATTGCACCTTTTATAAAAATAAGTATAATTTAACGTTTCACCGTAAGGCTTGAAACGGTGCAATAAATTGACACCCTACACCATCCAATTATTTAAACTGATGCCAAAAAGGTGTACCAATGGTAGGGGTAGAAGGACTTGCAAACTCACGTCGTTGCATGGTTCCTGCCTCATACGCTAAACGACCTGCTTGGG
>JALSHP010000338.1 GCA_026982175.1 Campylobacteraceae bacterium | reverse complement strand
TAAGTTTAGAAGGTGGATTGGGTGTTATTTCAGCTGTGGGAACAGGGGTCTATAAAAATAGAGCTTACACCGAGAAAGTGATAGGTAAAGATGAACGTCCTTTTGATGCGATGAATTTTTACTCTTATCCTGCATTGCAAAAAATCTTTGACAATGCAAGAAAAATCTGTGGTGACAGACCAATAGCTGCCAATGTTCTTTATGCTCAAAGCGAATACAATCGTGTCGTAGAAGATGCGTGTAAAGCTGGTGCAAACATGATTATTACAGGGGCAGGATTGCCTTTGACCATGCCTGAAGCGACGAAGAATTATCCTGATGTGGCTTTGGTTCCCATTGTTTCAACGGCAAAAGCATTAAGAATTCTTTGTAGACGTTGGAAAAAAACACATGGTAGATTACCTGACGCTGTTATTGTAGAGGGTCCTTTGTCTGGTGGACACCAAGGCTTTAAATATGATGAATGTTTCATGGAAGAGAATCAATTGGAAAATATTTTACCTCCTGTGGTAGAAGAGGCTAAGAACTGGGGTTCCATGCCAATCATCGCAGCTGGTGGAGTTTGGGATCATGATGACATTGTCAAAATGATGGCGCTTGGAGCAGACGCTGTCCAAATGGGTACACGATTTATTGGTACAGTTGAATGTGACACAAGTGAAGTGATGAAGCAGATGATTATTAAAGCAGATGCAGATGATATTAAGCTCTTTAAATCACCTGTAGGCTACCCAGCACGTGGGATTAACAGTCAACTTCATGCAGACATCTTAACTGGTGATGCCCCAAAAGTTGCCTGTATTTCAAACTGTGTTGCACCATGTAACCGTGGTGAAGAGGCGAAGATAGTGGGTTACTGTATTGCTGATAGACTCTCTGATGCTTATGATGGTATTGCCGAAACGGGGCTTTTCTTTACGGGAGCCAATGGTTATAAATTAAAAGAGATTATTACAGTTAAGGAATTGATTGATAAACTCATGAATGGAGAATAATATTTTTAGTCAAAAAATTATATATAAAGTTTTCATATTACTATCTTTTTTACTTTTTGGAGCAACAGAGCTTTCAGCCCAAACTAGCTTTATAAAAAGTAAAATTCGTCAAGCTGAATTGAGACTCTACTTCTCTTCAGATATTGAAAGAGTCACCTCTTTCGCACTCCCCTCAGAGGATGGAACGACTAAGTTTGTCTATGACATACATGGAGCGATACTCCCTGACAATAAAGGCATCTCACACCACACCTTTAGAAGCATTGACTCTTTTAGAATTGCTCAAAACTCTCCCCAAAAATTGCGTGTGGTGATTGTCTCAAAGCAAAAACACTTAGATAAACATCACGCCTTTTCAGGAAAAATGTTAGCCATACCGTTAATAGATGGACAGAAAGCGACTATTAAAGGTAAAGAGAATAGCTTTACTGAAACACCCTATTCAAGTAGTAACAAAAACTATATTGTAGTGATTGATGCAGGGCATGGAGGCAAAGATAATGGGGCTTCTTGTTGTGGCGA
>JALSHP010000337.1 GCA_026982175.1 Campylobacteraceae bacterium | reverse complement strand
CCTCGTGCTTCTATGTACGAACTCACATACTCACTCTTTGGTGGGTATTGTAAATAGTGGCTTGATTTGTAGCTGTCTGTGTTTAGTATTATGTTGTTTGTGTTCATTGAAAATCCTTCAATTTTATTTTTTTCTTCTTTACCGTCTTTCGGTTTTGAATATTTTGGTTATTTGGGTAAAGGGCAGACACGGAGGTCGCCCCTACGGTTCAATATGTTTTAAAAAATGGCTGAAATTTGTCAATAAAAATGAGGTAATCATACTTCATCACTAAACTCCTTAGCGAAATAAATTTACATTATGTGGGTCTATCCCTAATGTAGAACAGCATCAAAAAATCCTTTTGAGCTATGCTAGTTTAGCATTTTTATCTTAATTAGAAGAAAGGGAAAAAAAGAAGCAAACTAAAAGAGTATTTCATATAGAATAATTAGCTATTATTATTTAAAAAGGATATATAGATGTTAGCTAAAAAAATTTTACTCCCTATCTTGCTCATCACATTAAGCCCTGCACTCTTTGCAGATACATTATCAGATGATGAGATTCAAAAAGCACTTGAAGGAATTACTCAAATTACAGTAATGGCAAGTGCTGAACCTAAAGTTATCTCTGAAGTTTCAGTTAAAACACCTATTCAAACAGCAGATGTTGAAAAAACAGAAGTTACAAAGAAAAAGGTTCACAAAAAGAGAGTACATAAAAAGCGTGTTCACAAAAAACGTATTCATAAAAAAAGACGTGTGGTTAAAAAACATGAAGACTTATCGGACTTACCTATTGCAAAAACATTAGGGGTAACAGAAACTTCTGCTGTCTTTACAGGTAAGTACTAATTAAAGAGAGACTTTCTCTCTTTATTGTTGCTAATCACTCTTTACGAGTGATAATTTGGACTCTCTTTAGTAATCGTCACATCATGAACATGAGATTCAGCTAAACCTGCACTTGTAATCTCTACAAACTCAGCCTTTTCCCAAAATGTTTTAATATCTTTTGAACCACAATACCCCATGGATGCACGTAATCCACCAATCATTTGATGTACTACTGAAGCAATTTTACCTCTATAAGGCACACGCCCCTCAATTCCCTCTGGTACAAGTTTATCTGCTGCTGTTCCTTCTTGGAAATAACGGTCGGTACTTCCTTTGGTCATTGCCCCAATACTTCCCATACCACGGTACTCTTTGAACTGTCGTCCATTAAAAAGTATCATCTCTCCAGGGGCTTCATAAGTTCCTGCTAAGGCTGACCCCAACATAATGGAACTTGCACCCACAGCCAAGGCTTTAGAGACATCACCTGAGAAACGAATTCCTCCATCGGCAATGACTGGAACACCTAGAGGGTTCGCCACTTGTGCTACCTCATCAATGGCTGAAATTTGTGGTACACCCACTCCTGTTACAATTCTAGTCGTACAAATAGAACCAGGCCCTATTCCTACTTTGACGGCATCTGCTCCAGCTTCAATTAAATCTTTCGCCGCTGCACCACTGGCAATATTTCCAGCA
>JALSHP010000336.1 GCA_026982175.1 Campylobacteraceae bacterium | reverse complement strand
ACTCTTTTGTGGTAGCTGATGACATAGAAATAGGAAGTGGCAATAAAATACCCCTTTGGCTATTTGGGTTTTTGTATTAACTTCAACTAAATTGTAAATTACACGTTATTGGTGCGATAGCAATCGCCCCCTACTATTTCTAATTTTTTGCTATAATAATTCTCTAAAGAGATGAAAAAGGAAATATCTACTATGGCAATAGCACGAACTTCAAATCAGATTTATATTAACCGAGATATTGACTTTTTTATAGAAGAAAAAGTAACCAATAAAACCCCAAAAGTTCTTTTTGTTCACGGTCAAGGTGGGGTGGGGAAGAGTACACTTTTAAAAAAGTTTTTGGAGTATGAGTATGAGGAAATACCTACTGTTTTTATAAATCTACAAGATACAAAAGAGACAAACTTTGTAGATATTTTACTCAATCGAGATATAACTACAATCAAAAATTGTAAAAACTTTGAGAAGATTAGAGAGATGATGCTTGAAGAACCAAAACTATTTGCATCGGTTCTTGAGGCTTATGGGGCTGAAACGGCACAAGTGTTAAAAGAGATTGAGATAGGCAATGAAAATTATGGTTTGGTAGTTAAAACGATAGTTGATGCGACTAAATTGATAGCTAAATTTTTTAAACGCAAATATGAAGCAGAAAAAAAAGAGGTTTTAAATAATATTGAGTTTGCATTAATAGATGCGTTGCAGAAAGATTTTAAAGATTATGGTCTGTTAATAGTTGATACTTTGGAAAAAGTAAAAAATGTACATATTAAATCAAGAGTTGATTTTAAAGAGAAGAATATCTATAAAAGTCATCAAGAGAAAAACCGTATGTTTAAACACTATATAGAGGGGCTAACCAAGCTTTTTACTAGTAGCACCATCATCATCGCAGGAAGAAACACTCAAGATGAACTAAATATGGATATACCAAGTGAGTCCACTGAAGAGTTATCGTTAGAAAACTTTAGTGCCAATAATGTTAATAAACTTTTTGAACTTTACAAAAAGAATAAAGAGCTTAAGCTACCTCTACCTAACACGAAACAACTTGACAAGATTGTAGAACTCACCAATGGTAATGCTCTAAAGGTCTCTTTGTTTTTAGAGATGGCAAGAGAGTTTAACGCTTGGGAATCATTTGATTTTGAGCTAATGGAGGAGCGAGTAAAAGAAGATGAACGGTATGGACTCATTTTCTATATGACCGACCGAGTTTTAAGCCACCTAGAGGAGCATAAAGATATTTGGAAACTTGTTATTCCTAGAGTTTTAACACAAGATATAGAGCGATTACTCTTTAAAGATGAGAAGATTTTAGAGAAGTTCATAGATGTAGGTTTAGCCACAAAAGGGGTAGGCACAGAGTGGAAGAAATACTACCTACATGACGATGTAAAAAGTGCCATTGAGGCGTATTATGCTAAAGAGTTTAAAGGTATATCTCTTAACTCTTGGCACGATAGCGAAAAAGTAATTGCCCTACATCAAAAACTTATAGAATTTTATGAGCAAAAT
>JALSHP010000335.1 GCA_026982175.1 Campylobacteraceae bacterium | reverse complement strand
TAATCTCTATGTTTTTTATGAAATGGTCGCTCATTTGCTTCTCCTTGGGTAGGGTGTCAATTTATTGCACCGTTACTTTTCTTATCTATTGGTGCAATAAATTGCACCCTACAATTTTACAAAATTCTCAATAATCTTCAAACCATTCTCATGGCTTTTTTCTGGGTGGGGTTGTATGCCGTAGATATTATCTTTGTTGACAGCCGATACAAACTCATAGCCATAATAAGTTTTCCCTATGGCGTATTTATCATCACAAACTGCATGAAATGAGTGGACAAAATACAAATAAAATTCATCATCAAGTCCATCAAAAAGAGGGTTTTGATTTTGTTTAAACATCTCATTCCAACCCATATGTGGCACTTTAAGTTTATGGTCAAATTTCTGCTCATTAAAAGCAAGCACTTTACCCTCTATAAGCCCTAAACCCTCACTCTCTCCAAACTCTTGGGAACTCTCAAAAAGTAATTGCAT
Source organism: Campylobacteraceae bacterium (assembly GCA_026982175.1). Taxonomy (GTDB): domain Bacteria; phylum Campylobacterota; class Campylobacteria; order Campylobacterales; family Sulfurovaceae; genus UBA1140. The sequence continues at coordinate 1,055 of JALSHP010000335.1, read as the reverse complement.
TCCCAAACAAATGCCTAAAAGAGGTTTACCACTTTGGGCGTACTCTTTTATGGCTCTGTCCATACCATTACTTTTTAAGTGTTCCATAGCATCACCAAATGCACCCACACCTGGTAAGATAAGTTTACTGTAATTTTTAAGTTTTTCAGGGTCAGACTCTACGGCTATTTTAGCCCCTACGTTTTCAAATGCATTGATGACCGAAGCCAAATTTCCCATGTTGTAATCGACAATACCAATCAAAGGATAGTCCTTATTATTAATTAATGTGATTATAGCTAAAGTAAGTTGAAGAGTGAAAAAAGAAGCAAAAAAAGAGTTAAGAGAAGAAAATATTCCCCCCCCAAAGAGGGAAGATAAAGATTAAAAGTCGTAAGTAACACCCGCTGAAACAGCATCTAAATCAGGAGCACCTTTCTTAACAAGCATTCTTTCGTAATCAGCAAATACACCAAGACCTTTTTCTTGATTACCTTTACCATCAAAAGTTCGACCGTAACGACCCTCTTTAGGGGTATCTTTACTTAAATCTACTTCAACACCAAGACCTAAAGCCAATCCATCGGCATTAGTAGTTTGCATTGAACCTTTAGTTTTTGTTTTAGCTAAACCAACTAAACCATAAACATTTGTTTTATCTCCAACAGGAACCATTGGTTTAAGGAAAAGACCAGCATGTTCTACTTCTCCACCATTAGAATTGAGTACTGTTTTAATACCTCTAGCTTCAATACCAATATATTTATTAAAGTCATAACCAACTCTTGCCATACCACCTACTGTATTATCAACTTGTCCTGGACCACAATAACCATTTTTATCTGTACTACAATTTGATTTATATCTAGTAGCTGAAATACCAAGACCTGCATAGAAACCACTTGGGTTAATATCTTTAACAGGGACAGGAGCAATAACTACTGGAGCTGGTGTAACAATAGGTGCTGCTTCGACAACGGGTGCTGGTTCAACATAAGGTGCTGGTTCAACATAAGGAGCTGGTTCAACATAAGGAGCTGGTTCAACATATGGTTCAACATACTGTTCAGCCAATT
>JALSHP010000334.1 GCA_026982175.1 Campylobacteraceae bacterium | reverse complement strand
ATAAAATTTTGTAAGCTTAGGTTTCCTAATTTTAAGTCAATGTTAAGTTTCAGAAGTACCGAAAAACAAGGGTTTGAAACTTAAAAAAAACTAAAAGTTCGCAAACCTACCCTAGCTTCTTAAGAAAAGTGAGGTTTGCGAACTTTTTAAGTTCATAATAAAAAGTTATAAGTCCGAAAAATAAGCATTCCACGATTTTAAAAAGTTCGCAAATCGTTTTGAGACGAACTTTAGTCTAAGGGACTAAAGAAGAGAGGTCATTAACTCCATTTTTTAGAGAGTTCACTAAGCCCTTTTTGCTCAAACTCTTTTTTGTACTGCTCTTTTAAGTCCACGCCAAACGCCTCTTTGATTTTGGCACTAAAACTATTTTTACTAAAATCAAAAGCATTATAGACCGTGACTTTTTTTGTCTTGGCACGGTAGATAACCGACTCCCCAAAATTGCCTTTAGGATTTTTAATATGAGCTTGTTTATTGCGTTGCATATTGAGTATCATGCTTGTGGCACTCTCTCCAAAATACTCCATGACAGAGTCACTCTTATAGACAGTACTTAAAGGGTCAGAGGAGTCACCTAGCTTACACTCTATGAAACCTATTTTGTTCTCTTTAATGGTTAAAATATCAAACTCATTAATCACGCGAATATTACGATAGGCTACCTGTTCTTTGTCAAACTCTATTTTGACCCCTACGCGAATATCATCAAAATCAAAAGGCTCTAAATTGACATAGACAAACTCTTCAAATAAATAACCAAATCTAACAAAACCCTCTTGTCCTAAAATAGCTCCATTTGCATCAACTATTTTTAAAACTTTTAGTGCTTCTACTATTTTAGGATAGTTATTTTTTAACTCTTTGGTCTTTCTTGTTTTTAATAAAAAACGAATTTTAAACATTCGTTTTATGTCACTAAAGAGAAGCTCTAACGCCTCTTTTTGTTGTAAAATTTTAGGCTTTGAGACTTCATCTAAAATTGTTTCTCCCATCAAGGTTAAACAATCTTCAAGGTTCATTGAGCGTTTAATCTTTTTGTTTAAAAATCCATTTTTAGTAATGACGTTATAACTGTTGTCCTCTTTGTCATACGCCAATACTTTGCCACCATTAGAGAGAATAATAGAGGAGAGAACAGTAAAAAGAGCCGTATCTGCCCCTGCTCCATTTAAATAGACATTTTCACTCTTCCCTTTAAAGACTTGGGCTATCTGCTCCATATCTTTTTTGCTGTCTTCATCTATCTCAATCAGTTTAATCTCTGTTTTAAACCCATACTTAGCGTTAAAGCGTTCTATGGAGGCTTTTAACTCTTGGGCTAAGCCTCTCTCTTCTTTGGCATGGTCAAAAAAAAGAATATGGCGTGTAATCTCATCTGAAAAAGCATAGATAATCGGTAAATACTCTATTTTATTTCTATGAACAATGGTTAAAAGTTCCATTTTTTCTCCAACTTGGATAGACACAGAGGTCTGTTCTTACAACTCTTTAACATATTCATCTTTTTTACTTTTAGGAATGGTTTTGGTGGTG
>JALSHP010000333.1 GCA_026982175.1 Campylobacteraceae bacterium | reverse complement strand
CTCAAACACTACAACTGAAGAGAATACAACAAACTCAAATGCTACAACTGAAGAGACTACTGCCTCTGATGCCCCTACAGAATCTAACATTCCTTACTTAAAAAGTAATCATGCTAACTACAGTAATCATGGTTCAACAACTAGTTTTCCTACACCTACTAAAGATGAGGCAAAGAAAAGTATCGACTGGGCTATCTCGGCAACCACAGAAGATGGTGCTAAAAAATTGGCAGACCATATTCAGTTTATGGTAAACAAACTTAAAAATGGTGATAATCCAAGAGCATGGGATAAGCTATTTTTAATGGAAGAATATATGAAAACTAATCATCACTACACCACGGAAATAGAGCAAACAGGAACAACAGTTACTGTAAGTAAAGTGGCGACAACATCGTGTGCTTATGAAGTGATTTCAGCTCATGCTGATGCAGTTAGTGGTGATTTTTTTGCACAAGGGATTATTAACAAAGATAATTCTTTAACAGCTGAATCTATCTTAGCAGACTCTGTTTGTTCCAATGAAAAAACTCAAATTGAAGCTTATATTTTAGAGAATCAAAAGCCTAAAGGACAATAAGCTTTAACTTTTAAAAGAGAGTGTCATCATTACGACACGCTCTTTTAGCTCTAAACTCTTTTTTATCTCCAACTCATCACAAAGTTTTTCAACAATATGAAGCCCAATTCCCAATCCTCTTTCTCCCTCTTTATAAAATCGTTCAAATACTCTCTTAGGCTTTTTTATTCCGTCATAGGAGTCATTACTTATTTTTAGATGATGTTGGCTTAGTTCTATCTTTATGAAACCATTGGAGGTGTTATATTTACAAGCATTGCTTAAGAGGTTATAGAAAATTCTACTTAAAGCTAAAGAGTTAGACTCAATAAGTAAGGGGGAAATCTCACACTCCCACTTTAAGTAGCCATAGAGAGATTTAAAATAGGCAATTTGTTCCTCTAAAACTACGGCTACTTCTGTTGGCTCTTTTTTAAAATGGCTCTCTTTTAGATAAATATCTAAGTTTTTATGTAACATCGCAATGGCATTTGCACTTTGGGCGATGCTTTTGGTCTCTTCACTTTTGTTCATCATTTTTAGATTGATTAAGATAGAAGTAATGGGGGTGTTAAGGTCGTGAATAATATCTTTAATAAACTCTTCTAACAGTTCAAGGGCATCTTTGAGTGGTTTTAGGGCATAGAATGAGAAAGCCAATGCTATTAAGAGTGCTACTATGCTTAATAAAATGAGTTGCCCTAAGAGTTGCTCTTTAATGTGGCTTAGCTCTTGTTTATAGGATTCTAAGGGATAAAGAATGGCTAAAGAGTTTTTATTATCTTGGGGAAAAGGGACTAAGATATAGAGTTGTTTTTCGTCAAAATAGAGTTCATAAAACCGTTGTGCAGAGGAAGTTGGAACAATATCCATTTCAAACTTTTCATTATCAAGCAAAAAGCTATCATTTTTCATCTCCAAGAAGAGGGCTTCACTAAGATGCTCCTCTTCAATCTTATAATAGTTATAAAAAATAAATATTAAAAATAGCTCCATAACCATAAAAAATAGTAAGAAGCTTTTACTAAGTGACTCTTTTTGAGATTTTGATAAATGCATTTTAGCTTCTTTTAGATATCTAACAGATACCCAACTCCACGAATATTTTTGATTTGAATATTAAAGCTTGTTTTGAGTTTGTTTATCTGAACTCTTACTGCACCCTCTGAACCATTGTTGGTAAGTTCTGTAAGTTGTTCTTTGGTGACAGGATTGGGGTACTGTTTTAAAAGTAGGGTGAAAATAGTCTTTTGTATCGGTGTTAGATGGAGAAGTTTTCCCTCTTTTTTGATGCTCTCCTTTTGAATGTTGAGTTCAAAATCTCCAACTTTTAAAGAGGGTTTGAGCTGTTGTATTTTGGCTTTGATGCGTATGAGTAGCTCTTCAGGGTCAAAAGGTTTCTTAAGATAATCATCAGCCCCTGCCATAAATCCTTTTGTTACAGACTCTATGTCAATGAGTGCCGAAATAATAATGGTAGGCGTAAAATCTTGTGCTTCTCGTAACTCTTTTAGTAAATCAACGCCACTAATTAATGGGACATTAATGTCAAAGAGATAGAGGTCATATTGAGACTCATAACTAAAGGTAAGAGCTTCTTCTCCATTTTTTGCCCAATCAAGCTCAAAATCGTTGAATTTTAAGTAGCGTAGTAGTGTTTGAGCGAGGTTTGGGTCATCTTCTAGTAGTAAAATTTTATTCAAAAGTTGCTCCTAAGCTAAGGGTTAGGCTATGGTCAAAAGAGAGTTCATCTAAGCCATAGCTATAGTTTACGCCTATAAAATAGTCATGTTTTATGGTGTAGCTGTTGTACCATGAGAACGATTGGTAGGGAATACCATTGGTGTAGATAGAATCTGCTTGATTAAAAGAGAGTGATGAGTACCAATGTTCTGTTGGTAAATAGACAATACCCAAGCCATAAGCGAAACTGTTTTGGTAATTAATAGTTGGGGTGTCTCCTACAAAGGTGTAGGTAAAGTTAGAAAAAATAGCAAGGTTGTCATGGGCTAAGTAGTTCAGTGATAGTGCCGTGTAGTAGTCATCTTCTCCTGTACCAATGCTCTCATTGGCAATGGCTATTTTTGTACCCATGGTCACTCTGCTTTGAAGTTTTTCATGTTTAAAATTGTACCCCATATCAACATAGAGGTCACCTCTGGCTTGTGATGTTTGATTGTTATTGTCAAGTGTGCTTTGTTGTGCATTGGCGAGTGAAAAACTCCAATCAGCATAGGCATAATAGAGGCTAAATCCATAATTGTCAAAAGTAGTGTTTGTGTCAAATTGCCAACTGTTATTAACTTGCAATGTAAGTGAGCCTAAATTATTAATAGAGTGTGTGTTGTTTTGTGGGCAACCATTTTCATCGACCAGTTCACTAAATGAGGTATTGGGGCATAGGTCATCTTTGTCATCAACCCCATCAAGGTCATTGTCTACATAGCTAAAAAGAGCAATGCTAGTGAAAAAAAGAGCAAGAAATGGTTTGACTAGGCTCACTTATTACCTGCTCCTCTAGGGGGAGACATTCCCTCTCTTCTTTTAGCCCCCTCCATCATTTGTTGATGTCGAAGGTGTTTAAATTTTGGTTGATGTTGAGATTGCTCTTGTTGCGTACAACCTATATTGTTTTTATGCATTTTAAGCCCAAGATTGGCTTTGGTTTGCAGATGATTTTCCCGATTGGCAAAAGCTTTTTTAAGGGCTAAAATAGCTTTTTGTCGATGGGCTTTATTGGCTTGACGAAGTTGAATCTTTAATTGATTCATCAACAAGCGTTTTGTTTTGGGTTTTGCCTTTTGAATCTCTTCAATTAAGTGTGAAATTGAAGGCTTTTTCTCTTCTGTTACTTGTGGGGTTGGTTCTAGCATTGGAACATTGCGTGTTTGGGTCTCATCTACTTTAATGGGTTCAACACTCTGCTCAATTGGCTCTTGTGCAAAGAGGGTCAAAGAGAAGAGTATGGAAAAAATTAAAGTTTTGAGAGGTTTATTCATCTCATACTCCTTTGACTGAATTTATAAGATTATATCTTTTTTTCAGTTAAGTTCGTGAGAGTATGACATAGGTTTATTAGTTAAGTGTTAGCATAAAAGCCAATTTTAAAGTAAACTTTCAACCTCTCCTAATGATTATTTGACTATTTTACAATCATAATTAAATAAGAGGGTATACGATGAAAATGGAACAGATATTAATTTCTGATAGTGCTTACAATAGCGATGAACTTTATGGAATTGTTTATGAAAACTCAAAAATTATGGGCTACTTGTTAGCACAAGGGCTTGAGGCAGAGCAGATTCATCCTGATGCATTGGCGAGTTATTATGTGAACTACTACTTTTCACAAGTAAACAGTGGAGGGTATTCAAAATTTTTACACCACTCAAAATGGGATGCTGAAATCAACAGTCGCATTGCCTATGGATTACAAGCGATGAATGCGACACAACATTTGGCATTTTTTTTAAAACAAGAGGCAGAAGTCAATCAAATTCCAAAAGAGACTTTGGAGAATTTTTTTGCCTATGACTATTTTGTTGACAACCCAATTAAAGCCCAACTCGATGCAGACAAATCTTTTTACTTTGTTGATGATGAGATTGTAGAGTTAAATGGACAATGGATCAAAGAGCATAAAGATACCAAAGTACTCTCAATGGATGAGATATTTAAGATAATAGAAGCGCTAACGGGCAAAGCCATTGAGCAATAGTCATTTTTATAATAACTTTAAACTATATTAATTTTAAGATTAGGTTATATTTAGTATAATCGTGATTATTCTTAACAATTAAAAAAGGAAAAGTGATATGAAAAAAATAGTATTAGTAAGTTTACTCTTCATAGGAGGTGTTGTAACGGCTGCCAATATGCATTTTGAAAAAAATGCCAAGTGTAGTTCGTGTCACCCTAAGATTTATGAGGAGTATATGGGGTCACAGCATGGGAATGCTACTATCTTTAAAGACAAGCTTCATGGGGCAGTTTACAACAAACACCCTCAAAAAAATAAACTACAAAAGTACCGATGTGCAAAGTGTCACACCCCTACGGCAGATAATCTCTCTGAACTCTTAACGCCTCATAATGGTGTTACGCCTGATGCTAAAAATGAGACGCAAAATGAAGCCGTTGCTTGTGCCTATTGTCACCGTATTGAAGAGGTAAAATCTGGTAAAGCGATGAGTAAGAACATCATCTCCAAAGAGCCACTTAGCTACTTTTCTAACAAAGAGAAGCCTGGTACTTCACCATTTCATAAGATTACGACCAAGAAAGCGATTTTTAAAGATGCTAAATTGTGCATGGGCTGTCACACCCATAAAGCAAACAAAAAAGGCTTTAATGTCTGTGCGACAGGGGCGAAAGATATGAATGCAGAGAAAAACTGTATTAGTTGTCATATGCCACAAGTTGAGGGAGCATCTTCAATCATGAGTAAAGGGACAAAACATAGATTTCATGGTTTTCCTGGAATTCATGGAGATTTAAAGTTGCTTTCAAAATATGTCACTTTAGACTTAAGTAAAGAGAAAAGTCAATTTAAAGTAAGTGTTAAACATGACGTGACACACGCATCAACTCTGCACCCTTTACGTATGTCCAAACTTTTGGTTAGTGTAGAGCGAGATGGCAATGTAACGCAGATGAAAACAGAAAAACTGTTTCAAGTCATTGGGGCAGAGGTAAATGGAACAGCCAAACCAACACCACCATGGTTGGCAACAAAGATTATTAAAGATAGCCGAATAGACGCAAACTCTAAAAAAGAGTATGCTTATGCCTTTACACTTAAAAAAGGTGACAAGGTAAAAGTGAAATTTGGGCATCTTCTCATGAAGAAAAAAGCAGCCAAAAAATTTGGACTTGAAGCAAATGAAGAGGCAAATAAGTTTAGAGTCTTAAGTGAAAAAACATTTGTGATTGAGTAGTTATTTTAAATCTTCTAAGGCAAGAGAGACTGTAACACTTAGTTACAGAGCTTTTTTATAAATTGCCTACTATTCATATAGTCAATCAATTTAACCGATATTACGATAATATAAGCACAATAATCTTTCAATCCTCTCAATCTTTTTTGGGAAAATTGTAAGGGAAAATAAGAACTTGTAAAAAGGGGTTTTAATGACTCATGTGATGAATGAACATCCATATTTAGGTATTTTCTTCTTATTTGTCGTAACGGTAGTAGCATTTAATGCAACACTTCTTGCCGCACGATTTGTAAGTAGAAGACTAGCAAAGCTCGACACGGAGAAGTTGAAGCTGACAATTTATGAGTGTGGACCAGAGGTGACGAAGCAACCAAACACCATCTCAACACAGTTCTATCTAATTGCACTACTTTTTATATTGTTTGATGTAGAGATTATCTTTATGTTCCCTTGGGCGATTGACTTTAGGCTATTGGGTTGGTTTGGCTTTACAGAGATGGTTCTGTTTGTTGTCCTCTTAACAATTGGATTTATTTACGCATGGAAAAAAGGAGCACTTGAATGGCACAGCATCAAGTAAATTACACCTCTTCAGGAGGACTTCCAATTGCATTGACTTCGGTTGATCATTTGGTAAACTGGGGGCGAAGTAACTCACTTTGGCCGTTAACTTATGGACTCGCATGTTGTGCGATTGAGATGATGGCTGCTGGTGGTAGCCGTTATGACTTCGATAGATTTGGTACTATTTTTAGAGCCTCTCCACGACAGTCAGATGTAATGATTTTGGCTGGAACACTCTCTAAAAAACATGCTGAGTTTGCTAGAAGGCTTTACGACCAAATGACAGAACCAAAATGGGTTATCTCCATGGGTTCATGTGCTAACACAGGTGGGATGTTCAACACCTACTCAACGGTACAAGGGGTTGACAGAATTATTCCTGTGGACATTTACCTACCAGGGTGTGCACCACGTCCAGAGACATTACAGTACGCTTTAATGATGCTTCAAAAGAAGATTCGTAAAGAGTCTGCAAACATGAACAAAAACACCAAACAGAACTTAAGGTTAATATAGATGAGAAAGTATGTACCAAAAGGGAATGTTCAAAAACAATCGTACTATACCGACAGATTTCATGTTGTTCCAACAACACCAAGAGAAGAGGTTTCAACAGATGCTGTTTATGCTGAACAACTGGAAAAACTTAGTGCTAAAGTAGAAGTAATCTCTTCACGCATTGAGCTTAACTGTATGGTAGTTGAGGTTAATCATGTTGACAACTTTAAAGCTTTAGAAGTTTTAAAAGAGGAGTGTGGTTACGCCATGCTCTCTGAAATGTCAGCAGTAGATTATTTGGCAAAAGATGGAAACTTTGAAGTCTTTTACCAAATGTTAAATCTTAAAGAGGCGAAACGTATGCGTTTGGTGATGAGAATAGAACAAGGTTTAGCCGTTGAATCGGTTGTGCCTCTTTACAATTCAGCAAACTTTGCAGAGCGTGAAATGTTTGATATGTTTGGTATTGTCTCAAACAACCATCCATTTATGAAAAGAATTTTGATGCCAGATGATTGGGAAGGGAATCCTCTTCTTAAAACTTACCCATTACATGGAGATGAGTTTGCCTCTTGGTATGAAGTAGACAAAATCTTTGGAAAAGATGCACGTGAAGCAATTGGTCCAGAGAACAGAGATGAAGCCAAAATTGAACGATATGACTCTAAACGTTTCTCTCGCGTTGGTTATGAAGTACCATTTGGTGCTGAACTCAATGCCGAAAATGAGAGCAAAACAGAGATTGAATACTCTAAAACATTCCTTGTTGATTACAACAAGGGTGACACTAAGCAATTAAAAGAAAGAAAGTAGGTAGAAGAGATGCAACAACCCAATAAACTCTCCCCATTTTTTGAGAACTTAAACTTTGAACGTGATGACAACACCATGGTCATTAACTTTGGTCCTCAACATCCCTCAGCTCATGGTCAGTTAAGACTTGTCTTAGAGCTTGATGGTGAGCAAGTCGTCAAAGCTTATCCAGACATTGGTTACCTTCACCGTGGTATCGAAAAAATGGCTGAGAACATGACCTATAATGAGTTCTTGCCTACTACGGACAGACTCGACTACATCGCTTCTACGTCTAACAACTACGCTTATGCCTTGTCCGTTGAGACACTGCTTGGCATTGAAGTGCCACGACGTGCTAAAGTAATTAGAACGATGTTGCTTGAACTGAACAGATTAATCTCTCACCTCTTCTTTATTGCAACCCATGCACTTGATGTTGGGGCAATGTCTGTGTTCCTTTATGCTTTCCGTGAACGTGAATTTGCAATGGACTTAATGGAAGACTATTGTGGGGCTAGACTTACGCACTCTGCGGTAAGAATTGGGGGAGTTCCTTTAGATATTCCTTCTGATTGGTTAGCCAACATGGAAAAATTTTGTGCCAACTTAGAGTATGAACTAGAACATACTTACAATGCTCTTTTACAAGAGAATAGAATTTGGAAAATGCGTCTTGAAAATGTGGGAGTACTAAGCCCTGAAGATGCACTCTCATGGGGATGTTCAGGACCAATGTTAAGAGGGTCTGGAATTGCTTATGACATTAGAAAAGAAGAGCCATATGAACTTTACAGTGAACTTGACTTTGATATTCCTGTTTCTGATTTAAATGACTCTTATGGACGATATAGACTTTACATGGCAGAGATGACAGAGTCTATTAAAATCATTAGACAACTTATGCCAATGTATGGTGAGACAGAGCCGCAACTAATGGCTCACGCACCACAGTACATTTCTGCTCCTAAAGAGGAGATTATGACACAAAATTATGCGTTAATGCAACACTTTGTGCTTGTAACCCAAGGGATGAGACCACCAAAAGGTGAAGTGTATGTACCAACAGAGTCACCAAAAGGTGAACTTGGTTTCTACATCAAATCAGAGGGTGAACCATATGCTTACAGACTCAAATGTAGAGCACCGTCGTTCTTCCATACAGGTTTACTTCAACAGATGTTGGTTGGGGTTTATATTGCGGATGTTGTTACCATTATTGGAACAACGAACATTGTATTTGGTGAGGTAGATAGATAATGCGAAGATATGACTTAAGACATTTACACGACGACTTCTATGATAGAATGGGTGAACTCATTGAGAGTGGCTTAAACATTGGTGAAGTAGGGATTTTCATGTTTGAGATAGGCGACTACTCACACATTCAAAAATCTGCCGACTTTATTAAAGAGACAGGTCATGAGCTAATGAACTCCATTAAGTTCAATGAAGTTGACTGGACTTTAGTGGTTAAAAAACTCTCCGATGAGCAGAAAGAAGAGCGTAAAAAAGCTGCTGAAGAAGCTGCCAAAGAAGCGGAAGAAAAACGCCTTGAAGAGGAGCGTATTGCCAAAGAAAAGGCAGACAAAAAAGCCAAATTAGCAGCTGAAAAAGCGGCTAAAAAAGCTGAAGAGGAAGCGAATAAGGAGGCGTAAGCTTCTTTATCTTTCTTCTTTTCATTACTACGCGTATCATCTACGCTCTACACTATTTCTCATTTATCTCATCAAAACAATTTATTTTTCTTTTTTTACAGATAACTGTATAATCCCGCATTATTAAATTTATCAAAGGATATTTATGCCGTTTTCACCAGCTAAACGTAATGGTACATTAAGTGGCGTTGCATTTGTGGCACTTATTGCGACCATTGCTACTTTTCTTTCAGGCTTACCTGCTCTTAAAAATTTAGGTATTTCACCCCTTGTTGTGGGTATTGTTATTGGGATTGTTTTTGCCAATACCATGCACCATAAAATGCCTACTTCATGGGAAAGTGGGATTACTTTTTCGGCTAAAAAAATCTTACGCTTTGCCATTGTCTTTTATGGTTTTCGTATTACTTTTCAACAGATAGGCGAAGTAGGACTAGAGGGCTTTTTGGTCTCTCTCATCATGCTAAGCTCTACTTTTGTACTTGGAACATGGCTTGGAACAAAAGTATTTAAAATGGAAGAAGACACTTCTCTGCTCACAGCAGCTGGTGCTTCTGTTTGTGGAGCGGCTGCTGTCTTGGCAACGGAACCTGTGGTAAAAGCAGAAGAGCATAAAACAGCCATTGCCGTCTCTATGGTGGTTCTTTTTGGAACAATCTCTATGTTTTTGTATCCTGTACTCTACACAACCCTCATGGAAAATCCTGACAGTCTACTGCACATGACAGGGCGTGAGTTTGGTATTTATGTTGGGGGAACTATCCATGAAGTAGCCCAAGTAGTTGCTGTTCCTGCTTCTATTCCTGGTGCTTCTGAAGAGATGGCAAACTCGGCTGTTATTGTTAAAATGACCCGTGTTATTATGATTGCTCCAATGCTTATTGTCTTAGGGGTTTACCTCTCATACAAAGCCAAAAAGACAGGAGGAGAGACTTCGGCTGTTAAATTGGTTATTCCTTGGTTTGCAGTTTATTTCATTGGGGTTGCTGGATTTAACTCTTTAAACTTAGTACCAGAAAACATTGTGCATTGGATAAATGAGATAGATACATTTTTACTCACCATCGCCATGACAGCACTTGGAATAGGCACACGTTTTGCCAAATTTAAAGGCTTAGGTTTAGCACCAGTTTACACAGCTTTAAGCATGTTCATTTGGCTTGTGGTTGCTGGATTTGTGATTACCAAATTTATCTGTTACGCTTTTTAAGCAATAGAGACCACATAAGCTCAAATAAGGTAAAATACCCCTTTTAAATAACAAAAGGGTTACTTACCATGAGCAAAAACAAAGATTTTTTACGCACCATCGTTGAAGAGGATTTAAAAGCAGAAAAATACCAAGCCGTACACACACGGTTTCCCCCAGAACCAAATGGTTTTCCTCACATTGGACACGCTAAATCCATCTGCATTAACTTTGGAATTGCCAATGACTACAACGGCTCTTGTAACCTTAGAATGGACGACACCAACCCTACGACTGAAGACACAGAGTATGTTGAAGCACTCAAAGATGCTGTTACATGGCTTGGGTTTAATTGGGATAAAAATGTCCGTTACACCTCTGACTATTTTCCTAAACTCTATGAGTATGCTGTTGAACTCATCAAAATGGGCAAAGCTTATGTCGATAGCATCAATGAAGAGGAGATGCGTGAACTTCGTGGAACGGTTACAGAGGCTGGAAAACGTAGCAAATACGCAGAGCGTTCAGTAGAAGAGAATTTAGAGCTTTTTGAACGCATGAAAAAGGGTGAGTTTAAAGATGGCGAACACGTACTAAGAGCCAAAATTGACATGAGTTCACCCAACATGAAACTGCGTGACCCCCTTTTGTATCG
>JALSHP010000332.1 GCA_026982175.1 Campylobacteraceae bacterium | reverse complement strand
AGGCGTAATACCAATGCGTCTTAACTCTTGAACAGAGTGTTGTGTCGGTTTGGTTTTAATCTCTCCTGCTGTACGAATATAAGGAAGAAGGGTTACGTGAATGTTCATCACATTTTCACGTCCCATCTCATGTTTCATTTGGCGAATGGTTTCAAGAAAAGGCATTCCTTCCATGTCACCTGTTGTTCCACCAAGTTCTACAATCAAAATATCTTTGTTTTCTCCAGCTTTAACAATTCGCTCTTTAATCTCATTGGTAATGTGAGGCACAATTTGAATGGTTTTACCCAAATATTTACCCTCACGCTCGTTGTCAATAACGGATTGATAGACCCTACCTGTGGTAAAGTTGTTGTTTTGGGTTAATGCTGTGTCTAAAAAACGCTCATAGTGTCCTAAATCTAGGTCAGTTTCTGCTCCATCTTTGGTGACAAATACTTCACCGTGTTCTAAAGGCGACATGGTTCCAGGATCTACATTGATGTAGGGGTCAAGTTTAAGTACTCCGACTCTAAATCCAGAATGTTTCAAAAGCGTTCCCACACTCGCAGCTGTAATTCCTTTTCCAAGAGAGCTTAATACCCCTCCTGTAACAAAAATAAATTTGGTTGTCATCTATATTTTTCCTCTTTTATGCAATGATTGGCATAATAACTGTAATAAACTCTTTGTCTTTTAAAACAAAAGGTAGTGTTGGTTCATTTAATAAGATTTGAAAAGTCTCTCCTTCTACTTGGCTTATAAAATCCAAGAGGTATCGACTGTTAACATTGAGTTCAAAAGGCTCATTTAATCCTGTGTGAAGTTGTAATTCTGTTTTAGCATCAATATTATCTGCTGTTAATGAGTTAAACAAGATGCTATGGGGTGTAAAAGTAATTTTAATTTCTTGGGAAATAGTGGTAATCATTTTAATGGCTTCACTCATCTCTTGTTTAGGTAAAGTAATATCTATTTTATTTTCACTGGGGATGATACGTGCATAATCAGGATAGTTTCCGTTGATTAAACGTGTAAAGAAGTAGTAGTTTTGATTTTGAATCATAAGATTATTTTCATCATAATAGATGTTGATTTTATCAAGAAAAAGTTTTTGAATTTCTAAAATGGCTTTTTTAGGGATAATAAGTGAAAACTCTTCTTTATTATTTGTTAAAATTTTATCAATTGATAAACGTCTGGTATCTGTTCCTACTAATTTAGTCTCATTTAATTTAATATCAAGTAAAGCACCATTGAGTTCAAATTTTGGATTGTTATTGTCAATGGCTGATGCAATTTTTTTAAAGCTTTTAATGAGTTTGAGTGAATCTAAACTGATTTGAGGTTTATTTTCGAGTAGTGGGAAAGAAGGGTAGTTTTCAGGATTAAAAGTTGGGAGTTTAAATTTAGAACGATTTTGTTGAATATTGAGATTGCTTTCTATTTTTTCTAAAACTATCTCTTCATTTTTCAAGATACGAATAATATCTAAGAATTTTTTACCATTAGCAGTAAATTTTCCTTCATCTTCAATTTGTAGATTTGAGCTGGTAATAACCAAA
>JALSHP010000331.1 GCA_026982175.1 Campylobacteraceae bacterium | reverse complement strand
GCATATAAATCACTTTTTGCATTTAGCTTTACTTTTTTTCCTAAATATTTTTCTATTATCTTTTCTGTATCTTTTCTAATATTCGGATTTAAAATCTTTAAATCTTCTTGTCTAATAAATGGTAAATTAGAAGCAATAGAAGAGACAAGGATATAAGTGAGATTAATAGGAGAACCATTATAAGGGTCTCTTAATTCTATGTCTTGACCAACAGTAAGTTCTGAAGCATCCTCTTTAAAGATTTGAATGATATTACCGATATTTCTAGCTTCGGTTAGTGCTAATGTTGCCATCTGTAAAGGAAAAGATATTTTATCACTTGCAAAAATAGTAGAGAGTGCTTCTGTGCTATTTATTCCTATCTCTTTTTTTATATTATATGTTGCTCTAGCAATTGTACCTGTTCCACAACAAGGGTCGTGTAGTGTTTGAGTTAAATCATTTAAAGTAAAATGAACTAGTAATCTAGCTAAAAACATTGGTGTAGTAAATTGTCCTGCTACTTTTCTTTTGGAACTAGAGACAACATCTTCTAAAATAGATTGTAATAAATCTTGTCCTATAGAAGCTAATTCTACATCTTTAAGAAGTTGATTGAGTTCAACGATATTATTCCAAGATTGAGAAGAAATATACTTTTCTCCTAATTGGGGTTGAAATATGTTCCAAAAATCACAAGTTGATGATATATCATTGAAAATTTGAGTTGCTTCTTGTGGCGTACTTGATGCGTCTATACTATAAACAGCTTTAGCATCATCTCTATAGGCAGTTAAAATATGAGCAAAAAGAGTTTTATGTACCCAATTAATTAAAATAATCTCAGATAAGACTTCCCATTTACTTTTTGGTTTATATTCATATTCAAAAATTCGCCACCATATATTCACCTCAGCTCTAAATTTAGCATTGGTTTTAGAAGCTTTTTCTAAACTATTTGCATTCTCTAGAGCATTATCTAATATAAATTTAATGATAGACGTATCATTAAAAGAGTCAATTAATAGTTTAGGTTGAATTGTTCCCTCTAAAAATAAGTTATTTAAATCTTTTAATATCTCATGTAATGCCTCTATCCATATATCTCTTGATTTCTCAACATCCTCTCTTTTGTTAATTTGTCCTTTTGAGGTATCCCAGTTTTTAGAGGGAAGATAGTTGTCATCTTTTAAAAGATAGAGTATCGCCTCTTTGGCATTCCAAAGAAGAAATCCATTTAATCCTAATATCTCTGCTTTTATCTTAGCATTATTAATAAAGTCACTATCTGAAATAGGGGTATCAGGCATTTTTAACTCCCATCCCATTAATATATCACTGTTTTCTCCATAGAGAAGAACATCAGGGAAAAATCTTTTTTTACCTGTATTGATGGTAGTCTCTCCACCTGCTCTTTTAATAGGCTTATTTATTTGAGATGAATAAAGAGTTATTTCTGAGATTATATCAATAGCCCAACTTCTCTCATTATAGGTTACTTTACTCACTACTTGCCTTTTTTAATTCTAAAGAGTCACTAAGCTCTTTATATGCCTCTTCTATTCTCTGTTCACATACTTTGATATAGTCAATTTTTTGATTTTTAAAAAGATGTACCCCTTCATTTTTTTCAAAACCTATAAAGTTTCTATTTTCTAAAATAGCAGAGACTAAAAAGCTACCACTTCCACAAGTATTATCTAAAACAACATCTCCCTCATTTGTAAAAGTTCTAATTAAATATCTACCAAGTTCCACAGGTTTCTGTGTTGGATGATATACTTTTCCCTCACTCTCTGCTGTTTTAAAATAGACTATATCTGTAGGGTATCTCTCTCCACTACTTTTGACTTCTGTAGATTTGAAATCACCATAACTTCCTGTTAATTGATTTTTTCTAAAGCCTTTATTATATGCTTCTCCTTTTCCCATTTGAGGGTTATAGGTAGGTGGTTTTTTATAAAATATACAAATATCTTCATGTTTTCTAAGAGGTTGTTTTTTTGCATTTAAAAAATTAGTTGCTTTTGATTTTTCCCAAACTATTTTATATTTAAAAAAAATCTCATTACTTAAAATTAATTTTGCTGTAAAAATACCTTGTGAAGTTAAAACAATTGCTCCATTATCTTTAATAATTCTATGATACTCTTGCCAAAGTTTATCTAATGGAATAACACTATCCCATTTATTTTGCGTTGTTCCATAAGGTAAATCACATAAAATCATATCTATAGATTTATCTTTAATTTTTTTCATACCTTTGAGACAATCTTCTTGATAGACTCGATTTATCTCTATGCTATTATCTTTTTTTTTATTCATAGACTCTTTCATTTCAAATGTTGTAAAAAGGTTAGGGGTACTCATAGAGAATCCTTTAATAGTATTAATTATATTATAATCAATACTATTTAAAGAGATGAGAAATATGTCAAATTGTAATACTTTTTGAATATATTTAATTTAATAACCTAAAGTTAATTTTTAATCTCATCTTTTTCAATTGTTTGATAAGGCTTTAACGCTTCAAGCTTCATTATGACTAAATCCTTTTAATTAGATGCTTTATTATACGGATAATTATAGCACAAACTATGGAGTGTATTGAATACTCTTAAAGAATCTCATGAAGCTTATTTGCCTCACTCATCCATTGGTGGAGTTCATCCCAATTATCTTCTTCTATGAGCTTTTGGCAGAGTTGCATCTCTTGGTTAAAGGTTGCAATGGAGGCTAAAAGATTTGATTTGTTTTGTCTGAAAATGTCTTCCCACATATTGGGTGAAGATTTAGCAATGCGACTCATGCTTTTAAAGCCTCCACCTGCAAGGGCGAGAATGCTTTTTGGGTCTTCTTGTTTCATGACCGATTGTGCAATGGCATAAGAGACAGCATGGGGCATGTGAGAGATGAATGCTGCGTGACGGTCATGCTCTTTGGCATCCATAAAGACAATCTTTGCTTCAATATCTTTAAATAGCGTAAGAGCAACCCCTTTTTGGTACTCGGCACTCTTTTCAATGTCACAAATGACCATGGTTTTTTCAGCGTAAAGTTCTTCTATGGCAGCTTGTGGACCAAATTTTTCGGTACCTGTCATGGGGTGAGCAGTGACAAAATTTGGACGAATGGCATTTGGAATGGCATTGGATATTTTCTCTTTTGCACTGCCAAAGTCTATAATAGTACATTTGTCATGAACATCTATTAGCTCTTGGGTAGTAGCAATAATGGCATCGACAGGAATGGTTAAAATAATGATATCACACGCTTTTAGGGTGTTGAAGTCACTACTAATTTTGTCCACTAACTGAAGACGCAGAGCCTCTTTTTGGTGGGTAGGGTTGTGGTCGTATCCAATGATTGTGTATTTTTGAGGAAATTTTTTGAGTGCTAAACCGAGTGAACCACCCATTAATCCTAGACCAATTATGCCAATATTCATAGAGACTCTTCAAAGTTATTTTTGCGATTATAGCACTTTTTTAGTGAAAAACAGATACACTAATGGCTATTTATTAACTTAGATGTATAATAGAAGGAATAATTAACTATATGAAAAAACTTTTTACTTTATCTGTTGGACTTAGCTCCATACTTCTTTCCCAAAATATCACTTCAGTTCAATATAATGGCTTACTCCATATCTCCAATGAAGTGGCAACTGAAATTTCAAAAATTAATGTAGGTGATACGTTTGACATTAATAAAATAGATGAATCCATTAAAGCATTTTATCGTCAAGGGTATTTTTCTGACATTGTGGTCTCTGTAACTAAAAATGGAGGATTGGTCTATAAATTTACAGAGAAATCCACCATCTCTAAACTTGAAATGAATGGTTATAGCTCTAGTGATGAGCAAGAGGCGGAGTTTATTGCCATTGGTTTACGTAAAGGTGACTTGTATGATGCCCGTAAAGTGGAGATGGCAAAAAAGAGACTCATTAAAAAGATAGAGGCTGAGGGGTATTACGATACGGTTGTTGAAATTGATGTTGAGCCAAAAGAGGAGAGTGTTGCTTTAGTCTTCAATGTCAATAAGGGTGAAAAAATTTACATAGAGAAGATTGAATTTTCAGGAGCTGACAAAGTAGATAGTTCTGATTTAGAATCAGCACTCGCTAACCGAGAAGAAGATTTCATGGGTTGGTTCCCTGGACTAAATGATGGGGTAGCCCATTTAGACGATTTAGCACTCGATGGAAGAAGAGCACAAGATGTCTATATGCAACAAGGTTATATGGATGCTACTGTATCTGACCCTTTAATGAGAGTAGATGCAGGGGCATATAAAGCAGATGTGACCTATAAAATCTCTGAAGGGGAGCAATATACAATAAACAGCATTAGTATAGAAGGCAACGTTGAAGGTATGGAGCTTAGTAGTCTAAAATATGAACTAAAATCTTTAGAGGGAAAAGTATTTAACATCAATAAACTCCGTAAAGATAAAGCTTATATTGAAGAGCAAGTTGCCAACTTAGGGTACGCTTTTGTGCGTGTTCGACCAAATTTCAAGCAAAACAAACAAGCTAAAACAGTTGATATTCTCTATACTGTTACTCCTGGAGAAAAAGTAACGATTAATGATGTTATTATCTCTGGAAACCATACAACCATTGATAGGGTTATTAGAAGGGACATCTATTTAGCTCCTGGAGACCTTTTCTCTTTGACCGATTTAAAAGATTCAAAAAATGCTTTAGGGCGTAGAGGATATTTTGAAAAAGTAGATATTGAAAAAGAGCGTGTTTCTTCAAACTCCATGAACTTATTGGTTAAAGTTAAAGAGACGGCGACAGGGAGTATTCAAGCTGGTGGTGGGTATGGCTCATTCCAAGGGGCAATGGTCTCTGCTTCTCTCTCTGATAGAAATATTATTGGTTCAGGTATCAACGCTGGGGTCTCTTTTAACCTCTCTAAAATCTCTAAAAATTACTCTTTAAATATCCAAAATCCTAGAGTTTGGGACAGCGAATATAGTATGGGTGGGAGTATTTATCAAAATGAGATTCAGTACACAACCTATGACCAAAGGAGTGTTGGTGCGAGTCTAAATATTGGTAAACAGATAACACGTAACCTTTATGGCTCATTGAATTATAGTTTCTCTGAAAATAAAGCGACTGATGCAAACAATAGTAATAATCCTCAAGCTCAGTTTGATTATGGGCAGTTTATTTTTACCCCAACAGATTTAAACTATGCGAAAAGTACTTTTTCAGTAGGGCTTAACTATGATAGCACAGATGACTTTTATACGCCTCGTGAGGGAATTATCTTAGGAGGGAACTTAGGGTACTCTGGTGTTGGTGGTGACCAAAAATTTGTGGATGCTTCTGCTAGATTTGGGGCATATTATGGGCTTGAAGATATTATTGATTATGATTTAATTTTACGCTATAAAGTAAGAGCTAGATATTTAAAAGACCAAGGGAATATCTCGATTCCAGAAAAACTCTTTATGGGGGGGATTGGAAGTGTAAGAGGATTTCAGCCTTATAGTATTACGCCCTTTGAACGAGATGAGAATGACACAAGAATTCTTCAGGGAGGAACGCAAAGTTTAATTAATACAGTTGAAGCAAGTATTCCTCTTTCAAAAGCAGCAAAAATGCGTTTAGCCTTTTTCTATGACCATGGTATAGTCGGAGGGGAGGGTGTGACAGCACTTACAAGAGAGGGATATGGTGTCGCCTTAGAGTGGTTTTCTCCAATGGGACCTATTAACTTAGTGTTTGGTAGAGCCATTAATCCAGAGAGTTATGACCAAACCTCTAACTTTGAATTTACCATGGGACAGAAATTTTAAGGAGAAAAATAATTTTTTATCCTCTTATTAGAAATGATAAGAGGGGACTACTTGTTCATCCAAAAAATCTACGTTTAACCCTTTAGGCTTCTCAATATCTTTGAGCTTTTCTTTGGCAAGATAGAGTGAACCTTTTGCTATGATGGAGAGTCTATTCTCCTCTAAAATAAAATCAAAATCTTTTAAAGCTGTCTGGTCAAAGAGGCTTGTGATTAGTGTATAGATAAAACTTAGATACTCAAACTCTTCTCGCTTTGGAAGTAAATCTTTATACTTTTTATAGATACTTTTTTCATATAAATCATTTCCCCCAAATCTTAAAATCATTGCCGTCAAGAGAAGCTCTTTGTGGGTAATGGCATAATTTAACTCTTTGATGACCACATTAAAAGTATGTTCATATGATTGATAGATATTAAATTTGTAGCCTATTTCTGAAAGCTCTATGGCATAGAGGAGTTCTTTTAAGTGTCGCTTTTTGACTTTCTTATCTTTTAGAAAAAGTTGAAAAATCTTTTTGCTATTTTCCACTCTTTTTGTTGTGTTAATATGTGGTACATCAAAACGGTCTAAGATACTTTGTATGCTAGGATTTAAATGTTTAGGAAATTGGCGTGTACCTTTGAGAAAATCATCTAAAAAGATACCTTCTCTAACGCCAACACCAGAGGTGATGACATTTTTAGATTTAAGATGAAAGAGTAACTCCTCCCATATTAATGTACCCTCACGAATGGTGTCAAAACGTCCTTTGGGAATGTGTAAATATTTGAGTAAATCAAGGTTTGCTTCAGAGATATTTTTTAAATAATCTTGATGATTTTCTACTTTATATTCAAAAGCATGAATATTATTAAAGGGATAGGCTTCTAGTTTCATAATCGCTTTAGAGAGGGTTCGTGCTGTTCCTCCAATACCAATGGCTAAGCTATGTTCAAACTCTTTTGGTAGTGCTTTTAAAGCTTTTCGTATAAACTCACGAGCCTCATTAAGGGGTCTATTTTTGTCGAAAAAGAGTTCTTTTAGCCTTACTGTACCAAGGTTTAGAGAGTAGGTATTTATGATTTTAGAATTTTTTAAAAGTGCCAAATCAGATGAGCCTCCACCAATATCTATGGTAATGCCATCTTTGATAGGAAGAAGATTTTTTGCTGCTATTGCACCAAAGTATGCCTCTTTTGTTCCCTCTATAATCTCTATCTCTAGGTCAAGCTCTTTTTTAATCCAAGCGGTAAAATCAGAACCATTTGGTGCATCTCGCAAGGCTGAAGTGGCAACACATAAAATTTTGTCAATGGGGTAATGTTTGGTGGTATTCATAAACTCTTTAAGTGCCAAATAGGCACGGTTTATACCTTGTTGTTGAAGCTCTCCACCTTTTTCATAAGCACCTTCACCAATGCGTACTTTGGATTTTCTTTCGCAAATAAGGTGAAAGCCATAGTTACTACTTTTTTGATAGATAACAAGTCTAGCAGAGTTTGAACCAATGTCAATGACGGCAGTACAGACTTGCATAAAGGAGTTTTTATTCTTCTAAATCTAGTTGAGAGAATTTAAATTTTAACTCTTCAACAGTTTCAACATTATCTGGGTCCGAACCAATACAATCCACAGGACAAACAGCAATACATTGTGGTTCATCATAATGCCCCACACACTCTGTACAACGGTCTGAATCAATAATGTAAATTGGGTCATTCTCTTCAATAGCCTCGTTAGGACACTCTTCTCTACATGCGTCACATGCAATACAATCATCTGCAATTAATAATGCCATTTATATACTCACTTTATAGTTTATTATTTCTTTTGATTTATAACTTAATGAAGCTTATGCTTTCGTTAAAATGAGTCTTAATTTCAATAAAGTAAGTTAATTCTTTAAAAGAAATCTATTTAGAGGAAAGGCGATACTCGCAATTGCTCCTTGTTTATCTTTACGATTCTTAAGAGAGATATTAACCCCCATAGATTCAGCGGCATTTTGGGCTAAAAAAAGTCCTAATCCAGCACCTGTTGATTGCAATGAACGTTGAAATGGTGCAAAAAGGTCTTTACTCTCATCAATTCCTTCTCCTTCATCTTTAATTTCAATAATAAAATTGTTTAAATCCATTCGCGTATTGAGACTAACTAAACCACCTTTAGGCGTAAATTTAAGGGCATTTTGAACAAAATTTTGAAAAATCTGCATAAAGAGTAGGGGTTGTACATTAATTCTAAAATGAGGAATATCAAAATGATAAATAAAATTTCTCTCTTGGGAGTTGGCTAGAAGCTCATACTCTTCACATTTTTTCATCATAAGGGTAATAAGGTTTAATCGCTGTGGCTGTTCAAATTGAGCCCCTTCTGCACGTCCAAACTCTAAGAGATTATGAATCATTGCATTAAGGGTATCAATGGACTCGATGTTTTGATTAAGTGTCTCTCTAATTTTATCATGCTTTTTATATTTCATTAAAGTGATTTGATTTTTAAGACGCATGACGGCTAAAGGTGTTTTAAGCTCATGGGCAGTTCCTATATATAACTCCTTTCGGTAATTAATAGAGGTAGAGACTTTTGTAATGAGTAAGTTAATAGAGTCAGCCAAAGAGATAAACTCTTTGGGTAACTCTTTTGTATCAATCTTATGTAATAAATTCTCATGCATGGTGGCAAATTTTTGGGTTAATTTTTGCATGGGTGTCATGAGCCGTTCAGAGAGACTTTTTGCATAAAAAAGAATAAGCACTATGCCTATAAGAATAAATCCAAACATCATTTTGTAGATATTTGAGATTAAGCTCTTTTCATGGTCAATATTTCGGGTAATGGTATAGTAAAGCTTTTTAGGCTCATAATATTGACTAAGGGTTAGATACTCTTTCCCATCATTTTTATAAATCTGAAAACCAAGAGGGTGCTTTTTTAAATCAAGGTTTGAAGAGATGGTGATTTCATTGTTTGAAAGCTCTTTAAGCATAAGGGTGTCAATATGATTTTCATAATCTTCTTGGTCAAAAAAAATAGCTTGAGTGTAAGTGAGGTGGTTTTTCATCTCAGCTTTTAGGTTGTCCATTAAAGTTGAGGTAAGATAAAAAGAGAGAATAAGGGTAATCACAAAGAGACCAGCCGTCATAAAGATGGCCAGTTCAATGCTAAAGCGTTGTCTTAAGCTCCTTTTGGAAAGCAAAATCTATAACCTCTTCTTCTTACGGTTTCAATGGTGGTGATGTTTAATGGTTTATCCATTTTTTGTCTAATTTGATTAATAGCAACTTCAATGACATTTGGGGTTACGAGCTCTGGCTCTTCCCAAATAGCATCAAGGAGTTGCTCTTTAGAGACAATTTGGTCTTTATGCATTGCTAAGTGCGTAAGTACTTCAAAAGGTTTCCCTTTAAGCTCAATCTCTGTTCCTTCGTAGATGATTTTTTCCTCTTCAGGGTTAATGATTAAGTCATCAATTTCAATGATATTTGAGCCACCAAAACGAAGTTTTGCTTCAATTCTTGTGGTTAAAACTTCAAAGTCAAATGGTTTTCTAACATAATCATCTGCACCAGCTTTAAGTGCTTCTATTTCAGAGTTTCTATCATCTCTAGCAGAGAGGACAATGACAGCTGTTTTAGGAGCAGTTGTTTTAAGTTTGGTAATCATGTCAATACCATTTCCATCTGGTAACATCCAATCAAGTAGTACTAAATCGTAGTTTCTAATTCCTAAAAAGTATTCACCATCTTTAATGTTTCCCGCAACATCATTTTGGTATCCAAACTCTTTAAGTCCATCGGAGAGTGTTTTGCTGAGTGTTACTTCATCTTCTATTATTAAAATTCTCATCTTATTTAAAGTTCCTTATTCATTTATAATTTATAATATTATAACACAAAAAAATCATAGTTTAAAGTTTTTTTAAATATTTATTGACATTTTTTAAAAAATCTTAAACATACTTAACTGTTTCTACTTGTTTCTCTCTATTTGATGATGTTTAGAGAGAGAGACTTTGGCATCTTTGATGATATTGGGTTTCGATATTTTTAGATTAAGGCTATTTAGATTAGCATAGCGTAGAGATAACATGCTAATAATCTCATCAATGGCTGTTTCAAGAAGCTCATACTTTTCCTTGACCATACGTTGTTGAACCAATTCAATTACCTCAGCATAATTGATAAACTCATCTTGAACGTAATCATAAGTGAGTTCTAAATTAACAATTACCTCTTGTGGTGTTAGTCGCTCAAAATCTAAAATGCCTATGATGCACTCAAAGCGAAGTTCTTCTATATGTATGGTCATTAAACTACTTTGGCTTCTTCTTTGTTAATTAGCCTCATAATATTAGGAATGTGTTTATAAAAGATAACAAAAGCGATAATCCAAATAGGAGTATGTACCACAATGCCCTCGATGGTAGGATTAATAATGTAAGAGCTAATAAGTAGGACAACTAAGCCTATGAGTGAGGAGAGGGAAGAGATTTTAAGTACTTTCCCTGCTACAAGCCACACCACAATGGCAATAAGTGCAGGAATAGGTTGCATTACTAACAATACGCCAAAACCAGTAGCGACTCCTTTACCTCCCTCAAATGCTAAAAAAGGAGAGAAACAGTGTCCCAAAACAGAAAGTACTGCGATTGTCCAAAGGACAGTTTGTTCAGCACCCAATGCCATGGCAATTAAAATAATAACAGCTCCTTTAAGCGCGTCAAGTGCAAAGGTTGCCATGGTAAGTTTTTTGGCTAAGTGAGGTGCTTTTTCTTTAAGAACTCTTAAGACATTTGTCGCCCCAATATTACCACTTCCTTCTTGTCGAACATCTACATCTGCAAACACTTTTGCTAAGATAAATCCAAAAGGAACAGATGCTAAAAAGTAAGCGATTAGGTAAAGAAGTATATTTGTCATAAAATCTCCAAGATTAATTATTATTATCGCAATTTTAACTAAAAATATGGTATTTTCTCCTAAATTATATGTTAGGTAATAAAAATGAGCATAGATTATAGAAAAGAAATAGAGAGATTGAAGCAAGAACTTCCTGTCACGGTGGTTGGACACTATTATCAACGTGATGAGGTGTTTGAG
>JALSHP010000330.1 GCA_026982175.1 Campylobacteraceae bacterium | reverse complement strand
ACCCACAATGGCATTTTTATTGGCAATCAGTGGTTTAACCGCAGAGGCGATATAGTACCCTCCACTTGCAGCAATAGAATCAACATACATTGTCACATTCATGTCTTTTTGAAAAGCTTTTAAATATTCTGAGAGTTCTTCACTCGCCGTTGGGCTTCCCCCAGGTGAGCCCATGATAAAAAGTACAGACTTATAGCTTTCATCTTCAAAAACCTTATCCATTTTTTCCATCACTTTAGTGGTAAAGGCTTCGGTCACCTCTTGATTGTAACGAATAACGGCTATTTTATTAAGCGAACTGCTCTTCTTATCTAAAAGACCTGACTTATTAAAAAAACCAATCACAAATATGATTTCAGCGACCAAAATAATCCCTATAATCCACGCTTTTAAATTAGAGACAAAGATCTGTCGTTTAAGTGACTTTAGCTCTTGCTTATGAATCTCCTCTTTTTGATAAAAGAGTTTACGCTCATAATTCTCCTCTTCTTGCTCTATATTTTGATACCCTTTTGGCTCTTTCAACACGATTTCCTTTCTCTAAAGCTATGTTTTTCATACTATTTAATGGTTTAATGAATTTTATACAAAAGATACACAATAGTAGATTAAAATAATCTTGTATAGATAAGTTACTTTTATATAAGTTATAAGTTTTTATAATTTATTTTTAGCTTTTTTTATAAATTAAATATATATAATACCCTATAAATATAACACAAGGATATAACAATGACAAAATTTACACTAATTGCACTTTTAACTGCGTCTACCCTTACAACTGCTTCTGCTGATGGAATGTTCTCTATGGGTGATATGATGAAAGATATGACAGATACTGCCAAAGAGATGAAGACAGAAATGACCGATATAGCTACAGAAGTTAAAAAATCAGCTACAGATGCAGTAAGCGACATGAAAGACTCTGCAACTGATATGAAAGATTCTGCTTCTGAGATGAAAGATGAAGCCCAAAGTACTGCTTCTGATGTTCAAGATAATGCATCAGATTTAAAAGACAATGCCAAAAAGAGTGCTACATCAGCCAAAGAAGAGCTAAGTGAAGCTACAGATGCTGTCATTACAGAATCTAAAGATTTAACAGATAAATAAAATCCTAAAGCATGAAGAGGCTATACTTCTTCATGTTTAAACTTACACCAAAAGATTTTAAAAACTTCTACTTAGGTTTTAAATTTTCATTTTCCTATTTTTCCATACTCCCCATTAAATTTAAAGCATCTGATGACTTATCTCAAAAACACGTTCTCGCCTCTATGCTCTTTTTTCTGCCCTTTGTCGGTCTTATTTTAGGTCTTATCACTACGCTTGTCTTCTCTTTTTTAGCAAATTTAACATGGTTCGGAGCAATAATTTCTGCTCTATTCTACATGATACTCTATGGCTTTTTACATACAGAAGCCGTTTGTGATGTTGCCGATGCTCTTTATGCTTCTCACTCTGGCAAAGATGCTTATGCCATCATCAAAGAGCCAACCGTAGGAGCTATGGGTGTTCTATTTTCTACAGCCACCCTACTTTTAAAAGTT
>JALSHP010000329.1 GCA_026982175.1 Campylobacteraceae bacterium | reverse complement strand
TTGAGTTCAGTAAACTTGGTTAAAAACTGCTCTTGGGTGGTCTTCTCATCACGAAACATCTTAAAAAGGTTTTTGGTAACTTTCTCCAAGAACGTGATGTAGCGTTGACGTTGATATTTTTCAATTTGTTTTTCTGTGTATCTCATTGGGGGTATTATAGCTAAAAGTATTAGAGAAGATATAAAGCTTGAAAACTAAATTTAAGCTTTTGTGTTTTTTAATATGATATTATAACTCTCTAAGAGCGTTAGATATTACAAGCACTCTCTTGTGTCATTCTTTTTTCTAATTCACTTTGAAGTATAGTCTCCGATTCATTACCTGCTTTAATGGTGACATGAGGATTTTCAAATGTATAAGTTGCTCCATTGAGTTCTAAAGTACCTGATTGAGTATTGTCTGAACCATCTGTTGCATCAATCATTTTTTCTATGGTTTTAAATACATACGCACCTGTAAAACATTTTGTTTCTAAGTTCATTTTACCATCAATAGTATGCCAAGATTCCTCTTTTGTCTCTTGATCTTTTATCACAAAGTTTGTCATTGAGATATTATTAATTTCTCCTGTGCTTGAAGTTTGCTTAACAACACCATTCATTATGGTTGTATTTAATATATTATTTTCTGTAAACTTCATACTCATATCCATATATTGAGTTCCTTTAGGAGTTTTAACGGTTAATTTATCATAATCAATAGAGTAACTATTGTCATCTTGTGTAAGCATTGTCATACTACCATCCATAAAAGTTGTACCATTTTTACAATTGTCAAATAAATACTTAATGGTTTTTGTATCTTCTGATAAATCAAAAGTGACATTTCCTCCATCTACACAAGTAGAAGTTTGTGTTTTTTGAAGTTTTGTTAATGTTTGATTTGTTAATATTTTTAAAAGTTTATTTTGTGAATTAGGCGTAACAGAAGAGGCTATTGAAAAATTAATAGACTGAAATGAGTTAAGAGCATTAAGACTTTTAGTGGCATCTTTGACGCTATTTACTTTATTTGGTTGATTATTTTTGGTTTTGCTATCATCATTCCCACAACCGATGAAGAGGAAAGTAAGTGCGATAAGACTAAGTGTATATTTTTTCATTATAAATCCTTTGATATTTAAGATAACATAGTCTAACGATAAAAAACTTATAGGAGTCTGATGCTATAGTAAGAGAGATTTAAAATGTGAAGTACAAACCTCTTAAGAGGTTTGTAGAAGTGAAGACTAAAGAGCAGCTTTAGCCGCAGATAATGCTTCTTCGTAGTTAGGCTCTTCTGTAATTTCAGGAACAGTTTGCTTGTAAGCAACTTTTCCATCTTTTCCAATTACAAAGATAACTCTAGCTGTTACACCAGCCAAAGGACCGTCTGCTAAAAGAACACCATACGCGTTTGCAAAATCTTTGTTTCTGAAGTCTGAGCATACTTTGATGTTTTCAACACCAGCAGCACCACACCATCTAGCAGCTGCAAATGGTAAATCCATAGAAACAGTGATTACTTCCACACCGTCAAGACCAGCAGCCTCTTCGTTAAATCTTCTTGTCTCTGCATCACAAACACCTGTGTCGAGTGATGGTACTGCAATAACAAGTTGAACTTTACCCTCTCCACCAATTTGCTCATCTTGAAGCATTGGGTTACAGTTTACTACTGTTGTTACTGGTGCTGTGTCACCTACGTTTACTTCTGTACCACCAAGGTTACATACGATGTCATTTTTAAATGTTACTGTTGCCATTTTAATTCCTTATTTTTAAATATTTCGGATTATAGTTTAAATAGGATAAATTTAGTATGAATTGAGTCGTCAAATAAAACTATTTTACAGGATTGGTACACTTAGCACAATATTATTGTGTTAAGAGTCGAACCCCAATAAATGGTTGTAAGATATTTGCAATAAGTTGAAATACAGGAGCAACTTCATTAACTTTAGTGTTAAAGGCTTTCATCCCATTTGGCATAACATAGACAATGTCGTTAGGTTCAATGATTAAACTCGCTGTTGCAATGGCATTGGCATCGGTTAAACTGACAACACGTGTATTTACTTTTGACATCTGTCCATTTTTTAAAATAAGAATAGAGTTTCGGTTCGCTGTTTCTGTTAAGTCTCCTGCTTTTGCTAAGATTTGTAACAGTGTTAAGTGTTCATTTACGAGAGGAATTTCACCTGGGTTTTTAACTTCACCAATGACATAGGCACGTTTATTAATCACTTCAAATTGGACATCGGGATTTTTTAAATAAGTTGCATACGCTTGTGAAATCTTCTCTTCTGCATCTGTTTGAGATAATCCTGCTATCTGTATTTTATTGATGAGTGGTAGTCTTAAAAAACCTTTTGAATTAACAAGAAGCCCTCTTTCAAATTGAGCATTTCCAAGGGTAGTAGAGCTAAGTTCTGGATGTTTGTAAACCATAATAGAGACTCTATCGTAAGGGCGTACTTTATATTCCAAGCGAACATTGTCAACTTCTGTACTCATGGTGGATTGTTTATTTTGTGCTTTGTTAAAGAGGATATGCTCATCTTTTGAGCTACAAGCATTTAGAAGTAGAAAGGCTAATAGTGGTAATAAATATCTCATTTTAGTTCTCCATAAAAATTAAATTATTAAGCTTGAATAATAGCCAAGAGT
The DNA here is from genome assembly GCA_026982175.1 of Campylobacteraceae bacterium. Taxonomy (GTDB): domain Bacteria; phylum Campylobacterota; class Campylobacteria; order Campylobacterales; family Sulfurovaceae; genus UBA1140. Next base: position 8,305 of record JALSHP010000329.1, on the reverse strand, counting down.
ATGTTACAAGCTGTTAAAAATAAATTAATATTTTTTTTTAATTCATCTTGGATATTTTTTAGATAAAATTCTTTTTAGATAATGGATGAGAAGGCTAAACATGAACTTAACACATTTAGATGAGAACAATAAACCTAAAATGGTTGATGTCTCTGATAAAGATGAGACAACGCGAATAGCAGTTGCTTCAGGATTAATTGAAGTGAGTCAAGAGGCGTATGATGCTGTTGTTGCTAATGCTACAAAAAAAGGTCCTGTTTTGCAAACGGCAGTGATTGCTGCGATACAAGGGGCAAAACAGACCAGTAATCTTATTCCAATGTGTCACCCTTTAATGCTAACTTCTATTAAAACAGATGTTGAAGAGCTACCAGACCTTCCTGGTTTTAAATTAACGTTAACGGTAAAACTCAAAGGTCAAACAGGGGTTGAGATGGAAGCGTTGACAGGGGTAAGTTTAGGATTGTTAACCATTTATGATATGCTTAAAGCCATAGATAAAGGGATGATAATTAAAGAGGTACAATTAGAAAAAAAATCAGGAGGAGCTTCAGGTGATTTTAGACGGTAATACATGTGCAACACCAGACATAACTTACCCATGTGAATGGGGATATAAAATAATAGGAACAGATAAAACAGCACTGCAAACGGCTGTTTTTGATATTGTAGGAGAACGTGCCTACACAACAAAAGGGGGAAACACTTCAAGCAAGGGAAAGTTTCATTCGCTTAATATGAAGTGCCAAGTTAGCTCTAAAGAGGATAGAGATAAAATTTTTAAAGCATTTTCTGACCATACCGATGTCAAAATGGTGATTTAAAACATCTATTAATAGAAAAGTTGATAGACTTTGATACCAATTAATATAAATAAATTATAACAAAAAGGGAAGTTTTTGAAAAGTAAACAATACTCAGTTAAGATTTATGAAGTAAACATTACAGATGAAGTAGAGTTTATGGAGTTTTTTGACAATAATTATACACTTTTTAAAGACCACCTTATTGTGATTAAAGGGAATTTTCCCTCTACTATTAAAACCTATTTAGAAAAAAAGAAATTATCCTATCTTCACAATGTTAGCTTACCCAAAGGTCGTAACCGAAAAGCTTTAGAGGAGGAGTTAAAGGCAGAGCATCGAGAGATTGCTGTCTCTGCTCAAATGGCTCAAAATGAAGTTGAAAGACTCTCTTCTCGATTGCACAATAATTTAACGGTACTTGATGAGATGATACGCAGTGGACGTGAAATAGACATTCAAGGTGATTTATTACTCTTGAACCGTGTCAATTCAGGTGCGACCATTAAAACTACAGGTAATTTAATTATTACGAAAGTGGTTGAAGGTTCAATCCGTTGTCTGGGTAACTTTATGATGCTTACGGCATCCCCTAAAGCAAATATCGTGTTTAATGGTGTTGAAGTAGATAATAACTTATTGGAAAATAGACTTAATCGTGTGGAGTTAAAGAATAATGAAATCATTATTACCCCTGTATTAAAAAAGGAGATAAATTGGGCATTGTAATCGCAGTAATTAGTGGAAAAGGTGGGGTTGGTAAAACAACAGCTACGGCAAATTTAGGGCTTGGAATTGCTCTAAACGATAAAAAGTGTGTGGTGGTAGACTTTGACATTGGGCAACGTAACCTAGACATGATTTTAGGATTAGAAAACCGTGTGGTCTATGACATTGTGCAAGTAATGGATGGTGAAGCCAATTTAAAACAAGCACTCATTAAAAGTAAAGTAAATGACAATTTGCATTTTTTGGCAGCTTCTCAAACGAAAGATAAATCAGTTTTAGAGTCAACTAAAGTAGAAAAACTGATTGCTGAACTCAAAGAGAGTTTTGATTTTGTTATTTTAGATGCACCTGCGGGAATTGAGAGTGGGTATGAACATACCATTGAGTTTGCAGATGCAGCGATTATCATCGTGAATCCTGAAGTCTCTTCCATTCGTGATGCGGACAGAGCCATTGGGATTTTAGATTCTAAATCAGCTAAAGTTAAAGCAGGTGAAGATGTGGCAAAATATCTTATCATTAACCGTATTGTAGCCGACATGGTTGAGAGTGGTGAGATGCTTAAGAGTGATGATATTTTAGAGATTTTAAATATTAAACTACTAGGTAAAGTCCCTGAAGATAAAGGGGTAATTGATGCTTCTAACCAAGGAAAACCAGTTATCTTAGATAAAAAATCCATAGCAGGTCAAGCCTATAAACGAATTACAGGTCGCCTTTGTGGTGAAAAAGTAGACATGAAAGATATTGAAGTTTCTGATGCAGGTCTCTTTAAAAGATTAACAGGGATGTTCAGATAATGTTTGGATTTTTATTTGGCAAAAAAAAGAGTGCCTCTGTTGCAAAAGACAGATTGACCATCGCTATTATGTCTGACAGAGACAGAACCAATGGTTATCCTTTTATGGATGAGATGAAAGCAGAGATTATGGCTGTTGTTCAAAAATATATTGGGGTAAAAGAGGTTCAAATTCGTAAAGAGGTCGATGGTAACATGGAAGCATTAGCCATTGATGTAGAGTTAGATAAAGGGGTTTAAACCCTCTCTATCTAAATTTTAGAATTACGCAAGTACTTCTGGAATTCTAATTGCTTGACCAGGATAGATAAGGTCAGCATTTTTAATTACTTCTAAATTTGCATCGACAATGTGGGTATATTTTGACCCATCATCATAAAACTTAGTGGCAATCGCCCAAAGTGTATCACCTTTTTCAATGCTATAAAAAATCTCTTCTGGAATTTCTCGTACATTCTCTTGTGAAATTTGCTCCATGGTAAGCAGTTGGTCTGCATTGACTTGTGCTATTCCCTCAACATTACCTGCAATTAAAATGGCTTTCTCTCTAGTTGGATAATCTTGTGCAACTCCAGCTAAACTAACCAACTCACCTTCTACTACCACTACCAATCCATCAACTGGTAGGCTTTCAAAACTGTTCTCTATCTCTTCTTTAATGCTTTGAGCATCATCACCTTTTCCTAATATACTTTTACCTGCATCTGATACGAAATCAAAAAAACCCATGGCATTTCCTTTTAAATTTTTTTTGTTACGAATTATTATATTCTAACAATCTTAAAAAGACTACTTAGTAGCTTTTAAAATTCTAGGTAAAGTAATACCTGTTTGACTCTGATATTTCCCTTTTCTATCAGAATAGGTAGTCTCACATGCTTCATCACCTTGTAAAAAGAGTACTTGTGCAATCCCTTCATTGGCATATATTTTTGCAGGTAAAGGCGTGGTATTTGAAATCTCAATGGTAATATGTCCCTCAAACCCTGGCTCAAACGGCGTAACATTGACAATGATCCCACAACGAGCATAGGTACTTTTTCCTAAACAAATGGCTAAGGTGTCCGAAGGCATTTTAAAATACTCAATGGTTCTTGCCAAGGCAAATGAATTAGGAGGAACAATACAGACATCTCCTTTAAAATCTACCACGTTGTTCTCATTGAAATCTTTGGGGTCAACTACTTCAGCGTTGATATTGGTAAAGATTTTAAACTCATCGCTTACACGAATATCATACCCATAAGAGCTTAGTCCATAAGAGACCACGCCTTCTCCTCTAAGTGCTTCACAAAAGGGGCTTATCATCTCTTCATTAAGTGATTTCTCTCGTATCCAACTATCTGCTTTTAATCCCATGCTTTTCCTTTTATAGACGTATAACGCGTATTTTTGCGTTTGCTTTTAATTTGTTGAGAAAGTCTTGACCCGCTTTAACCCGTTGCTCTTGTAGCCAACGATTGGTAACGGCATTTTTAACCGAAAGAAACCCCCCTTGGCTTGAACCTTTAGACTTTACAAAGTAAGCAATGAAGCCTTTTCCTGTATTAATAGGTTTGGTAAAAGATTTAGCAGGTGTTGCGTTAATAAGGTTTAAAAGTTGAGGACTTAATTCATTAGAAGAGGCTAAAATATTCTCTTTTTGAACCCCCATAGTCGGTTTAATTGGATTTAAAATCGCTTGTTGTAAAGCAGCTGCTGTTTGGCTTTTATAGAGTACCAAACTCATCTGTTTTGGAGCATTGGCAAAGTCTGATTGGTGTGCTTTGTAATACTCTTCAAGTTCACTATCGCTAGGTCGTTGAATGGTTGAGAGTATCACTTGTTGAAAAAAAATCTCTTTCTTCATTTCGGTTTTTACTTGTGCTAGGTAGCTCTCCCAAGTTAAGCCTTGTTGTGCCAAAAGAGATTGCATCTTAGCTTGAGTAAGTCCTTTAGCTGAAGCAATGGCTTGTATTTTAGCTTCTACTTGGGCATTAGAGACTTGAATATTAGCCTTTTTAATGGCTGCTTTTTCAAGTCGGTCTTTGATGAGTGTCTCAACGGCTGCTTGTTTGGACATTTGTAGTTTTTGTGCAACGGCTTGAATCTCAAGGGTCGTAATGGGTTCCCCCTCAACATCAATGGCAAGTGCATCAATGATTTGTGCGTTCGAGCTTAATAGTAGGGTAAGAAGTAGTGGAACTATTTTTTTCATTTGAATTATCCATTAAATTTAATTGAAAAATTATAGCCAAATAGCATTATAAAACAAATTAAATTTTAAAAGTGTAGCGTATCACTTGACACATTGGAAATTTTATAATATAATCCATTAATATTTTTTTAAGGAACTATCAATGGCACTAAAAATGAAACATCTTATGGAGGCAACAGGTGAGAGTAAATCAACCATTCTTTTTTATGTAAAAGAGGGTTTACTCTCTGAGCCTCAAAAACCAAAACCAAATTTGCACCTCTATGATGAGTCGTGTATCAATATTATAAAATTTATTAAGTATCTACAACATCAATTTTCATATACTATTGCTCAAATAAAAACTATTTTTGAAGAGAATAATTTTACTTTTTCAGATGATTTTTCCATGATGTTACGCTCACTAGAACTTATGGGAGGAAGCCCTAATGGCAAATGGTATAGCGATGAAGATTTTTTAGAATTGAGTGAACTTACACAAGAGGAACTCAACAACTATCTCGCTAAAGGGTGGCTCTTTAAACAAGAGAAAGGCTTCTCTTCTAAAGAGTTACAGCTTGTAGAGCTTTTTAAAAGAGCCAAAGCGTTAAATCTAAGTGAAGAACTCTTTGATGCTTATGTAAGTTCTGCCATAGAGATAGCCAAAATAGAGTATGAATTGAGTGCAGAGCTTTTAGAGAGTGATAAAACACTTAATAACGAACATTATGAAGTAATTTTTGACACCATCTTGACGTTAAAACCTTATATCTTCAATATGCACACAATGCAAGAACATCAAAAACAGATGGAACTTAAAAAGAGTGGAGAGGAATCATGCTAAATCTATTTAAAATCAAAGGGTTTACCCCCTATATATTCATCATCTTTTTAAATGCCATGACCGATTTAGGACACAAAATTGTGCTTCAAAACACCATTTTAAAAGTCTATGATGGCTCAGAGCTCATTGTTTTAACGGCGATTGTCAATGCCTTAATACTTTTACCGTTTATCTTACTCTTCTCTCCTGCTGGTTTTTTAAGTGATAAGTACCCTAAAGTGCAAATTGTGAGAGTTGCTTCTGCCTTTGCCATTGGGATTAGCAGTTTAATTTTATTTGCCTATATTATGGGGTGGTTTTGGTTTGCCTTTTTTCTTACGTTTGTACTCTCGGCACAATCGGCGATTTATAGTCCTGCGAAATATGGACTCATCAAAGAGATGGTGTCCAAAAATCAACTCACCGATGCCAATGCCTTAGTTCAAGCCATTACCATTGTGGCTATTTTGGCTGGGGGGATTGTCTATTCTGTTTTCTTTGAATCGCTTTTGGGTAGCTATCTCAATACCCCTGGTTTTATTTTACGAGCTGTCTATCCTATCGGTTTTGCCCTCATTTTAGCTTCGGTAGTAGAATTCCTTTTTGCCTTAAAACTTAGTAAACGTGTCAAAAACCAAAAAAGCATGACCTTTCAAATGAAAAAATACTTTAATGCCACCTATCTCAAAGGCAATCTTAAATTGCTTCATAAGTCGCCTACGGTGTGGCTCTCTATTGTTGGTCTTTCTATTTTTTGGGGTATCTCTCAATTGGTTCTTGCCATTTTTGGAGCATTTGTCAAAGAGAAGTTGGGCATTGACAATACCATTGTGATTAATGCACTCTTAGCACTTTCAGGTGTGGGTATGGTTGTGGGTTCGCTTTTAGTCTCACGCTTCTCTAAACGTTTCATTGAAGTAGGACTCATTCCTTTTGGAGCAATTGGGGTGAGCCTTACCCTTTTTATCTTGCCTACTTTAGCGTCATCTTATACTTTGGGATTTGTCTTCTTCTTTTATGGTATTTTTGCAGGGCTTTTTATTGTGCCACTGAACACCATTATTCAATTGCTTACGCCTAAAAGAGCCTTAGGAAAAGTCTTAGCAGGAAACAACTTTGTACAAAACATCTTTATGTTTGGATTTTTGTTTTTAACCACACTGTTTGCTTTTATGGGGCTAGAAAGCACTTCACTTTTTACTTTTGTGGCAGTGGTAGCACTCATAGGTTTCGCCTTTACGCTTAGACATTTAGCCCACGAGCTAGTACAGTTTGTGGTGCGTTTAGGTTTTGGTTTCTTTTATAACATTGAGGTAAAAGGTTTAGAGAATCTAAAAGCTCAAAAAGGGGTGCTTCTTTTAGGTAATCACGTCTCATTTTTAGATTGGGCATTTTTACAAATTGCCACACCACGACCAATTCGTTTTGTGATTGACAGAGCCTATTATGAGTTGTGGTACTTTAAGCCTATTTTTAAATTTTTCAAAGCCATTCCCATCTCAACACGTGGGGGTAAAAATGCTCTAAAATTAGTAGGTGAAGCACTAAACAATGGCGATATGGTAGCCCTCTTCCCAGAGGGTCACTTGAGCCGAAATGGTCACATTGGTAAGTTTCAAAAAGGCTTTGAACTAGCCGTTAGCGAAGTAAAAAATGCTGTTATTGTTCCTTTTTACTTGCGTGGACTTTGGGAGGGGAAATTCTCCAATGCCCAAGATAAAATAAAAGCCAAAGCTCAAAGTGATGTGGCTGTTTCATTTGGAAAACCAATCTCCATTAAAAGTAAAGGAGCTGAAGTCAAAGAGCAAGTGAGCAGACTTTCGGTTAGCTCTTGGAAATCGTACATCGCCAGACTTGACACGCTACCTAAAATGTGGATTAAAGAGGCAAAATCACAAGGCTCAAAACTTTGTATTGCTGACTCCACAGGGGTTGAACTTTCGGCATACAAGTTTATGACGGCTGTCTTTTTGATGCGAAGTAAGTTTAAAAAGCTTTTGGGTAAACAGCAAAATGTAGGGCTAATTGTTCCCACAAGTGCAGGGGGAAGCATTGCCAATATGGCGACTTTGACCTTGGGTAAAACCATTGTAAACCTAAACTATTCAGCAGGAACGCAGAGTCTAAAACACGCCGTACTTTTAGCAGGGATTAAACAGATAATTACCTCAAAACAGTTTATGACAAAACTCAAAGCCAAAGGGTTTGACCTTGAAGAGGCGTTAGATGGCATAGAGTTACTCTATCTTGAAGAGATTAAAAAAAGCATCTCTAAAGTTGAGAGTTTAGCGATGTTTGCCCAAGTTCAACTCTTGCCTACTTTTGTGCTTAGTGCTTTATATGTTAAAAAAGTAAACAATAGTGATACGGCTTCTATCTTGTTCTCTAGTGGAAGTGAGGGCATTCCTAAAGGCATTGAGCTAAGTCATCAGAACATTTTGGGGAACATTAAAGAGTTTATTAATGTTATTAACCCTAATGAGCAAGATGTGATGTTAGGGACATTGCCTATTTTTCACTCGTTTGGAATTACGGTGACCACCTTTGCTCCACTCATAGAGGGCATTCCTGTGGTCTGTCACCCCGACCCAACTGATGGACTTGGCATTGCTAAAATGTCACATAAATACAGAGCTACATTCTTGTTTGCCACAGCCACGTTCTTTAGACTCTATGCACGAAACAAGAAAATACACCCTAAGATGTTTGAAAACTTACGCATGACCATTGCAGGAGCAGAGAAGCTACCAAATGAGATACGCGTTTTGTTTAAAGAGCGTTTTGGAAAAGATATTTGGGAAGGGTATGGAGCAACCGAAACAGCCCCTGCTGCCTCTTGTAATGTTCACGATGCCATTGTGCCTGACACCTACCACGTGCAAGTAGGAGCAAAAGCAGGAACCATAGGGCTTCCTTTGCCTGGAACAGCCATTAAGATTGTGAACCCTGAAACATTTGAGGAGTTAGCCTTTGGT
>JALSHP010000328.1 GCA_026982175.1 Campylobacteraceae bacterium | reverse complement strand
AACATCTCCATATTTGGCACCTCAAGCGATGCAGGGAAATCGACCATTACTTTTGTGATTGCTAAGATTATCCAAGATTTAGGCTACACTGTTGCTCCTTTTAAAGCTCAAAATGTTTCTAACAATGCCAAAGTGTGTGAGGACAATGCTGAAATAGCTGTTGCCCAACATTTTCAAGCAGAGGTTTTAAATGTACCTAGCTCTTATCACATGAACCCAATTTTGCTAAAGTCTGGTCAAAAAAATTCTGCCTCACTCATTGTCAATGGTAAAGTCATCACTTCTAAAGATGTACATGAGTATTATCGTGACTTAGACCTGCTAAAACCTGCTGTTAAAGAGGGTTTTAACTACTTAGATGAACGCTATGATTGTGTGGTATGTGAGGGAGCAGGAAGCCCTGTGGAGCTTAATCTTATGGACAAAGATTTGTCCAACATCTTCATAGCTACGCAATTTAATACCAAGATTATCTTAGTTGCTGACATTGAAAAAGGTGGTGTATTTGCTTCTATTTGGGGAGTTTACAACTTGTTACCCAAACAACTACAAAAAAATGTCATAGGGGTCATTGTCAATAAATTTAGAGGAGACCTAAGCCTTTTTGATGAGGGCATTCGCATCATAGAAGAGGAGTTTAACATTCCTGTTTTAGGCGTACTTCCCTACTTGGCATTTAACTTAGGATTTGAAGATGCCCAATCACTGCTACACTACCAACAACAATCCAAACCCAATGCCAAACGTGTAGGTGTTATTGCCTACCCTACGATGAGTAACTACAACGATTTTGAAGCCCTTATTGCTGATGAGAATATCGCCTTAGAGTTTATTCAAAACAACATCAATCTATCAGGCTTTGAGCAGATTATTTTACCTGGTTCTAAACTGGTACTCAAAGATTTACAATGGCTTAAAGAGAGTGGACTTTTTGAGCAACTTCAAACATTAAAAGTAGAAATACTAGGTATCTGTGGGGGCTATGAGATGATGTTTGAGAAGATTATCGACCAAGAAGCCATAGAATCAGAAACACCAACGATTGTCAAAGGCTTAGGCTTTATAGACGATAACATTCTCTTTCAAAAAGAAAAAATAATCAAAAGAGGCATCTATCAACTCTTTGGAAAAACCATCAAAGGGTTTGAAATCCATCATGGCACCTCTCAAAAGTACCCTCTCTTTTATGAACAAGCAAACATCAAAGGCACATTCGTTCACGGACTATTTGACGATGAAGCATTTGAGAACTACAAGCGTAAAACCATTAAGAGCTTTGTGGAGACGATGAGAGAGAGATTAGATGTGGGTAGGATTATGAAGGGTGTAAGGTAAAAACTCTCTAAAAAAACAGTATAATAAAAAATGACAAATAAACATACAAAAATATTTTTACTTCTACTCTTACCTCTCTTTTCAACACCTTTAATGGCAAAAGTGAGCATAGAACTCTATAACTGCTATGGTAACCCTTACAAAATGATGATTAGTGGGCGTGTCCTAGAGACAAAAGAGCATCAAGAGCAGAAGCGTGATGATGCTTGGTTTAAAAACAGT
>JALSHP010000327.1 GCA_026982175.1 Campylobacteraceae bacterium | reverse complement strand
TCCACATGGTATTACGACCAAATATGCCTTTACTTGAGGCACATCGAATTGCAGATGAAGTTGAAGATGAAATGAGAGAATTAGATAGAAGGAAGCGTTGGGTGATTACCCCACATTTTGACCCTTATGATGATGAAGCTGTCAATGAAGTGATGATGCACGGAAAAAGATTGATAGACAATGACTAATGGGAAAAGAGTATAAATGATTTATTTACTCTCACCTGAGGCAAAAGAAGATTGTATACATCTGCCTATGATTATGTTCAATACCTTTGCAAAAGATATTATATTGGATGGGTATGATATGTTAATGTTTACTTCAAAACAAGCAGTCTTAAGTGCTGAAAACATAAATAAAGGTTGGAAAAAAATACCTTGTATAGCGATCGGCAATGCAACCGCAAAACAAATAGAAGACTTAGGCGGAATAGTTGACTATATGCCAAAAACATTTTATGCAAAAACATTGACTGAAGACATAGTGAAGAAATTTAAACATAAAAATATTTTATATTTACGCCCTGAAGAAGTTTCTTTTGAGAGTAAGGATTTTTTGGCATCAAAGAATATAATACTTCATGAGAAAATAATTTATAAAACATCATGTATGTCATATTCACAAAAAGACAAACCTAAAGAAAATGCTATTATTATTTTCACCTCTCCCTCTACCATCCGTTGTTTCTTAAAAAACTTTACTTGGGATAAAAGCTATCATGCCATTGTCATAGGAGAAGCGACAAAAAAGCATTTACCTAAAGATGTAAAAGTATCTGTGGCAAATGAACCGTCGATTGAAGCATGTATTAAAAAGGCAAAATCCCTCATTTAAGCCTATCTATAATTTCAAATAGGCTATAATTTACTTAACCTAGGTGATGCGACTACTGTATTTTGGGTCCAACATTAATCTTAGTGGGACATGTAGTCTCTTGGTGTGCGGCAGGTTTCAATTGAGTCTATGTATTTAGGCGAGAAATAAGCCCCTAAAGAGAGACTCCCTCCTACACCGTTGGCTTTATATGGGCTAACATGAACAGAACGCTCACCCGGGCTCATTTATTAGCGGCAATCTTTGCACGCATAGGCTTTCCCAAAATGCCATCGACGAACGGGAAGTTCGCCTTCAAGCATTTTGGAAAATCCTCTACGCACAATTATAACCACTACTAAACGAGCCCTTTTGGGTTGTATTTTATTTTGGAGAGTTTAATGAACGTATTGATTTTAGGTGCAGGTGGTAGAGAATATTCTATAGGTTTGGCATTACGTAAAGATGAAAATGTAGAAAAAATTTATTTTTCTCCTGGGAATGGTGGAACAGATGCATTGGGTGAAAATTTGGATATTTCTGATTTTTCTAAATTGGCAGATTTTGTAGAAGAAAATGAGGTTGATTTAACAATTGTTGGGCCAGAAGGACCTTTGGTTGATGGGGTGGTAGATGTTTTTGAAGCTAGAGGTTTGACTATTTTTGGTCCTAGTGCAAAAGCCGCACAGCTTGAAGGTTCTAAAATTTTTATGAAAAACTTTCTTGCACGACATAATGTTCCTACAGCAGCCT
>JALSHP010000326.1 GCA_026982175.1 Campylobacteraceae bacterium | reverse complement strand
ACTCGCATTTAAACACAAAGCCACTGGTGACTTTGCCCAAGCCTATGTTTTAGCTCATGAGATTGGTCACCACATCCAAAACATGGAGGGGACACTTACCAAAGTACAACAGATGAAACAACAAGCACGTGGTTCAAAAGGGGCGAACCAACTGCAAGTCCGTGTAGAACTTCAAGCTGACTGTTACGCAGGAGTTTGGGCACACCATGCCCATAAACGTTTTAATATCTTAGAGCAAGGAGATGTTGAAGAGGCATTGAGAGCAGCTTCTGCCATTGGCGATGATACTTTACAAAAACAAGCCCAAGGCTATGTGGTACCCGATGCCTTTACCCATGGTTCATCAGAGCAACGTGTTGAGTGGTTTAGAAAAGGAATTAAAAGTGGAGATATTAGATCTTGTGATACAGGTTTGTAGGGTGCATTTTAATGCACCACCACAATACATTTGATGGTGCAATAAATTGACACCCTAGAGATTAAATCTTTCCTTTGGCAAAATTGACCCATAACAAGAAGTCATTTACACCAAAATACCCTTTGGCTGTTGCCAATTCAGTGCCATCTACTTTACGAAAATAAACCGTTGGTGCAAGTTTAGGATTAAACCCATTCGCAATCGCTTCAGCAGAATTTTTTTGTAACTTCACCCAAACAAAATTTTCAAGTTCCGATTTTACTTTTTCATCACTTAATGTATCTTGACGCATTTTTTTAGACCATGAAGAGTGTATGTTCTCAACATAAACCATTATCTGCTTACCTGTTTGACGTGCATAATCTTCAGCTGAAGCCATATCATGAAACCAATCTTCACCCTTAGCTGTAAAAAATGTCTCTTGCTCTGCTTTTATTTCAGAACTCATTCCTAATTTGGTTTTTGAATCATTAATCCATAAATTAAAATCCTCTTTTCCCAAGTAACCTTTAACGGTATTGACCACTTTAAATTTTGGAGAGATGAAATAGATGGTAGGGGTATAACGTGTAACAGGCAGATAACGTTGTGCTTCAGCATCTTCTTTATCAACTTCTACAATAATAAAGCCCTCTAAGTTCTTCTGAACCTCTGCATCACTCAAAGTTCGCTGTTTCATTTTCTCACAATAGTTACAAGCATCTGATTTTACGTAAACCATAACAGACCGCTGTTCTTTCTTTGCTTTTAATAAAGTTTGTTTTAACTCTCCTGAAAAGAGTAGTATTGGTAGATAAATGAGTATCATAATTTTTTTCATTGCTATATTTTCCTTTTACTTTCATTTTAAATGTGATATACTTTATCACTATTTTAATTAAATTTTATGTAATTATACATCATTTTTAATAAAACTAGTTGTCTATTTAAGGTGAACTGTTATATAGTTTTAAATTATAAATTTAAGAAAAAGGTAATAAACATGAACAAGATTATAAAAACATTAACAAATACGCTCCTCTTCCTCTTTACAATTAACACTTTATATGCTGCCCCTGCCCTACCAGTGAGTACACAAACAAGTGATTCTAAAATAGAAGTTAGCGATGAGATTAAAATTGAAGCCCAATCTTCTACTCCAAGTAGTG
>JALSHP010000325.1 GCA_026982175.1 Campylobacteraceae bacterium | reverse complement strand
TATTGAGGAGAGTAAAAAGTTTAACATTTTCCCCTATGTCATCGCACTAAAAGATTCCCAATCATTAGCAGAGACCTTTGATGTACCCACACAACTAAACCATTATCAAGAACGACTCATCAAAGAGTCCTATAGCTTTGATAAACGTTTATCTTATCTTGAAGAGATTCGAGGGGTTAAAGATACATTCAAATTGGTCTATATGGGAGAAGAGAGACTACTACGCCCTTTAGCAGAGCATCTTTTAAAAATATTTGGGAATAAAATAGAGATTAAACTCGCTCCAGAAAACTACATGAAATGCTACTTTTTAACCATTCTTCACCCACTAAGTGACAAAGCACACGCCTTGGGTAAAGTACATGAGTATTTAAAAGTAGATGCAAAAGAGACAACTGTATTTGGTGATGGACTCAACGACATAGGAATGTTTAAGTTAGCAGGAAAAGCCATTGCCGTTAACAATGCTCTCCAAGAGGTAAAAGATGTGGCCGACATTGTTCTAAAAGAGAGCAATGATGAAGATGCTGTGGCGAAATATCTACAACAAAATATTTAATTTAGAAATTGAGTTTATAGCCTACTCCATACTGATTTTTAATCAGTTCAGTAGGTATTTTTTTACGTAAATTTTTCACCAATGTTCTAATGGATGAGTTGGTAATTACCTTATCGGTATCATCACCCCAAACATAGTAGTAAATCTCATCATCAGAACAGGGTGTTCCATTTTTTTCAACCAAGAGTTCAAAAAGTTTCAACTCCCTTCTCGTTAAAAAGACCGCTTCATCATTCCAAAAGAGTGTTTTACTTTTTGTATCCCACGAACAGTCACAAGGTAAGATAACAGAACCTCCTCCTTCAAATTTTTTAGATATTTTTTCTAAGGCCTTTGTTAAATCTGAACGCAATACAGGCTTAATGAGATAAGAAGAGAAATTTAAATCTACAATATCTAAAAGTATCTCTCTATCCGAGTGTGCAGTAAGAGCAATCATTGGAACAACATCATCCTCTTCACGAATTTTTTTCGCCAGTACAATACCACTCATTTTAGGGATTAGAAGATCCATGATAATCAGATGTATCTTATTATTTTTATAAATTTCATAAGCTTCCTCGCCATCTCTAGCGATAAAAAGCTCTTTACAGCTCTCTTCTAAAAAGTATGCATACTTGTCAATTATATTGTCTTCATCTTCAACATATAATATATTTAAATTCTTTAACATTCCTACCCTTACTTTTTTTAATCAAAACTGACCCCATTATTCCATAATATTGTGAACTAAGCGTGATTTTATTAATAAAAAAAAATATATCCAAATTTTATAAAAAATTTTGTTACCAATAAAATAGCTTAAAAGTTATTTTTTAACAATTTATCTAACTGCTCTAAACGCTCGGGGGTTCCAATATCATACCAATGCCCACCATAATATTCAGTTGTCAATGTGAAATTATTTTCTGCTTCAAATAATAGTGGGGCTAAGGGTGCTTTATTTATGGCTAATTTGTTAAAGAACTGTTTTGAATAGTAGCCAATACCTGAAAAAGTATACCGTTGTTCACTTCCTGTTAAAAGAAAATCTCCCTCTAAATTATGTTCTGGATTATCAATAACAATTAAATGTGCCAATTTATCTTTGGCTAATTTAAAATCACTTAAATAAGTATAGTCTGTCCAAATATCGCCATTGACCACTAGAAAAGTTTCAGACAGTAAAGGCAATGCTTTAACAATTCCCCCTGCGGTTTCCAATGCTCCTTCATCTTGTTCATCTGAGAAAAAAATTTTTACACCATATTGTGAACCGTCGCCTAAATAGTCAATAATCTGTTCTCCCAAATAGGCAACATTAATCACTATCTCTTCAAACCCTGCTTTTTTAAGGGCTTCAATATGCCACACAATTAATGGCTTTCCTCCCACTTCTAAAAGTGGTTTTGGTCTATTATTGGTTAGGGGTCTCATGCGAGAGCCTAAGCCTGCGGCTAAAATCATTGCTTTCATATTTTAAAATCCTAATTTTGTCGTAAAAGTTTTGCCAAAGGCTTTAGCTCATCATACTTATCACATACCTCTAGAACATATTTTAATGTTAAAGGAATATTTTCTAAGTAAGCACTCTTCTTATCACGAATATCCAATCGTGCAAAGATGCCCAAAATTTTTAAATGTCTCTGAAGTGCCATAAAATCAAACCAACGAAAAAACTCTTCATCTGAGACTTCTAAGCCTTTTAAAACTTTAAACTCCAATGCTATTTCATTAATCAATTCAGCATCATACTCCACATAGACATCTTTGAGCATTGAGACCAAATCATAAGTGAGTGGACCCACTTTAGCATCTTGATAATCAATAATAAAAAGCTTACCCTTAACCAGCATAATATTACGTGAATGAAAATCTCTATGGACAAACAGCCCTTGTGGTTGAGAAAATACTTCATCTAAAATTATATTGAGTATATTATCTAATGATTGTAGCTCTTCTTCTGTTAAAAAAGTAGATTTATGCTGTCGTAAGTACCACTCCTCCATTAAATTCATTTCAGCGTGAAAAAAGTCTCTGTCATAAACATCCATTCCCTCAGTATCAATATTTTGCATCTTAATGATTTCTGTTACCCCTTTCATGTAGAGTAACTTCACACTCATTGGACTCAACATATCGGCTAAATGTTGCGTACCTAAATCGGTCAATAACAAAAAACCCTCTTTAATATTTTGAGATAAAATTCGAGGCACTTCAACTTTGGCTTTTAAAAGACGAACTGAAATGTCAATAAAAGGGTACATACTCTCTTTATCTAAAGAGCTATCCATCACAATAAAACTCTCATTTTCTAAAATCATTCTATAATATTTTCTAAAACTAGCATCACCTGGAATGGCTTCTAACGTATAATTTCTATAAGCCAAGCCATCTAACCACGCTTTAATCTTTTGCATATATCGCCCCTAAAATTGTATTCTTTTTTCCTGCTGTCACTGATTTAAGCTCAACTTTTTCCTGTTGCAGTCGCTTATGTGCTAGCCATGCAAATATCATCGCTTCCATATTGTCTGCATCAACACCATATTTTTCAGTAGAAGCAACGGTAACATCGGGCAATGCCTTTTGTAACGATTGCAGTAGAAAAACATTTCGTACCCCTCCACCACAGACCAAAAGTTCTTTTATCTCAAACTGTTTAATCTCATTGGCAATAGAGTGTACAGTCAATGCTAATAGCGTCGCCTGAATATCTTCATGAGGTATTCTAGCATAGGCTTCTAAATATTTTATTAAAAATTTCTTATTAAAGTATTCTCTTCCTGTACTTTTAGGAAATTTTAATAAAAAATACTCATCTTGTAAAAAGTCTTCCAATAATTGTTGATTTATGTTGCCCGATTTTGCCCACGCTCCATCTTTATCATAGGCTAAACCTTTATGCTCATCTATCCACAAATCCATGAGAACATTACCACAACCTGTGTCATACCCTATGAGTTCCTTCCCCAAAATGGAGATGTTTGCCATACCCCCAATATTGACAACGGCACACTTTTCTAAATGAGAAAATAAAAATTGATGAAAAGCAGGAGCTAAAGGAGCTCCTTGACCACCTAATGCCACATCTTTAGAGCGAAAATCAGCCGCTACATCAATGCCTGTCTCTACGGCTAATACCGAAGCATTACCCAACTGCAAAGAGAAAGGAAATGCTCCATTAGGTTCATGCCAAAGGGTTTGACCGTGTGAGCCAATAGCCACAACCTCTTCTGCTGTATATTTAGTTTTGTCTAAAAGTTCATTAACTGCTTGTGCAAAGAAATAGGCTAACTTTACATCGAGTTGTCCAATTCTTTGTATGCTTGTAGTGCCATTGATTATCTCTAAAATTTCATTTTTAAAATTCTCTTCAAATGCCAAAAAATGAGAAACCTCTAAAATACAAGAGCTATCATCTACCCCACAAAGTGCCACATCTACGCCATCTAAGCTTGTCCCTGACATAATGCCAATGTATAATTTTTGCATTAAAAAATACTCAAACCCGTCTTTGTTGTAAATAACTGTAACGCCAAAGTTCCCACATGGGAGTTTCCATAAGCATTAAGCCTTGGCGACCACACAGCAATGCTCATGATATTGGGCACAACTGCCACAATGCCCCCACCCACACCAGATTTTGCAGGAAGTCCCACATTAAAAGCAAACTCTCCACTGGCATCATAATGCCCACAAGTAAGCATGAGTGCGTTAATTCTTTTGGCTTGGGCTTCGGTTAAAAACTCTTTGTTAGAAATGGGGTCTTTTCCGTTAAATGCCAAATAAATCATGGCACGAGATAAATCTTCTGTACTCATCGAAATGGCACACTGTTTAAAATAGGTTCTCACCACTTCATGCACATCATTCTCAAAATTTCCAAAACTTTTCATGAGTTGAGACAAAGCCAAATTGCGTGATGCGTGTTCCATCTCTGACTTTGCCACAATAGGGTCAAACTGTATGATTGGATTATCTGATATTTCACGGGTAAAGTTCATCACTTTTTCCAAAGCAGCATAATCGCCTCCAAAATGGCTCATGAGTGCGTCCATCACCACAATAGCCCCTGCATTAATGAACGGATTGCGAGGAATTCCATTCTCATACTCCAACTGAACCAATGAATTAAAAGGAGAGCCTGATGGCTCAACACCTACCCTTTTGTAAAGGCTTGTAGAGTAGGTGTCAATCGCCAATGAAAAAGCCAAAACCTTAGAGATGCTCTGTATGGAAAAATACTCTTTTGATTTCCCCACCGAATATTGCTTTCCATCCGCTAAGGTAATAGTCATCGCAAACTGATTTGGCTCAACCTCTGCCAACGCAGGGATATAGTCGGCTACTTTACCCTTTTTCAGCTCACTCTGTATCTCTGTTTCTATCTCTTTTAATATTTTTTTGTAGTTCATGGTTTTGAGCCTATAATATTTTTATAGAGTATTATACCAAGATATAATTGTAGGGGGTGATTGCGATCACAGCAATTTACATATCTATTTATTTAATGGTGTGATAGCAATCACCCCCTACAATATGTTATAATCTTTTCAATGAAAACCATAACACAAAAACTAGACCTTGACCAATTTATTAATAACTTCAAAAGCTTCTTTGCTCGTGAGAAAGCCATTGAGATGCAAGGAGATATTAATCAGCACTTTAAATACATTTCAGCTCTTTTTTCTGTTGAATTTCCTCCTATGAAAGAAGTTCCTAACCTTGATGAGCAACTCAATCGGCTTAAAAAGCAAGGCGTTTTAGGCATAGAAGAGATTTATGCTTTTGTGCAGATAGTTGAGTATTTTAACGCCCTTAAAGCCTCCTCTTTGCCTGAACCTTTAAATAAGTGGATAAAAGAGATAAGTGTGCATGATGATATTACAAATATTATTGTGTATTTTACATCAGAGGGAAATATCAACCCAGAGCGTGAACCTGAACTCTATGAGATTGAAAAGGCACTTAAAGCGAACAAGGCTGAACTCAAAGACAAACTCTATAAACTCGCCCACTCCTCTAACCTCAAAGAGTATTTGGTCGATACCCAAGTCCATTTTTTTAATGGCGAAGAGACGCTTATGGTACGTGGTGGATTTAACAAAGTGCTTAAAGCTTCTGTTGTTGGGCGAAGTGCTGGGGGCTTCTTTTACATTTTACCTCAAGCCATCTCACACCTCAAAGAGAAAGAAGCTACGCTGTTAAGCCGTAAAGAGGTGGTAATTTACCGTTATTGTCAAACTTTTTCAGCAACATTACACACGCATTACTTGTTTATGCGATACATCAACCGTGAATATGACAAGTTTGACCACTATCAAGCACGTGTTATGTTTGCTAAAGCCTATGACTACCAATTTATTTTGCCCTCAAAACGAAAAGTAGTAAATCTTTCAGCCTTTTGCCACCCTGCCATTGAGAACCCAAAACCTGTTTCGATTAAATTAGAAAAATCGGTTATGCTCGTCACAGGGGTCAATGCTGGTGGTAAAACCATGCTCTTAAAGTCCCTACTCTCGGCTGTCTTTATGTCTAAAAATCTTCTGCCGTTTAAATGTGATGAAGAGAAGACTGAAGTGGGTCATTTTAAAAGCATAGAAGCGGTCATTGACGACCCACAATCGGTTAAAAATGACATCTCTACCTTTGCAGGGCGTATGGTAGAATTTTCTAAATTATTTGACAAAGAAAATGCCATTGTCGGGGTCGATGAGATAGAACTTGGAACTGATTCTGATGAAGCAGCCTCTTTGTTTAGAGTGATGCTCGATGAGCTAAAAAACAGAGGCATCACCTTCATTGTCACCACCCACCATAAACGCTTGGCTTCACTCATGAGTACTGACGATGATGTAGAACTCATAGCTGCCCTTTATGATGAAGAAAACCGTAAACCTACCTACACCTTTTTACAGGGGAGCATTGGAAAGTCTTATGCATTTGAGACAGCTGAGCGTTATGGTGTGCCTGAACACATTGTACGAAAAGCCAAAGAGGTGTACGGTGAAGATAAAGAAAATTTAAATGAACTCATTGAAAAATCAACCACCCTAGAGCGTGAAATGCGTCTAAAACTCGAAAAAATAGATGCTGATTTAAAAGCCGTAGAGCAAAAAAGAGAGAACTTAGAGAACATTGAAGCCAAACTCAATGAGCAACAACGCAAAGCCATTGCCACTTTAGAAAACCGTTACAATGCAGCAACAAAAAGAGCCTTAGAAGCTATGAAAGCCAAAGAATCTACCGAAGGACGGCGACTGCTCAACGATGCCCATAAACAAAAAAAACTCTCAGCCCATGCTAAAAAAGTAGAACAACCAAACAAACGTGTCTTACAAGTAGGCGACACGGTAAAATATCGTAGCAATAGAGGAGAAATTTTAAACATACGCAACAAAGAAGCTACCATAGAAGTAGATGGACTTAAAATGCGTGTGCCACTTGCACAACTTCGTTACCTAGAGAGTCTTCAAAAAAAGGTGACTCAAAAGTCAAAAAGCAGTGTCAATGTTGAGAAGTCTGGTCGTGGAGCTGTTTCGATTAAGCTTCTTGGATGTTATGCTGATGAGGCGATTGATAAACTTGATGTTTTCTTATCGGACGCTTTGGTTTCTGGATTTTCTGAAGTGGAGATTATTCATGGAACAGGGGGAGGAGTGCTTAAAAAAGTGATTATTGACTACTTAAAATCTTACCCTAAAATCCAATCTTTTCATGGACAAAAGGGTAATTTGGGGATTACCATCGTCAAACTATAAGATTAATAGCTTTACTCAACCTTTCTAAAAGCACAAATCTGTTTTGCTAACAACTCTGTGATGGTCTCACGTCGATTAATAACATGGGTTATCTGTAAATCAGCAATACTCTCCTCTTGTGACTTATTTTTTACCGTTACTACAGAATTTACACGCTCTCCAAAAGAGGATATGTTCTCACAAATAAGTCTTACTTGGTGAGGATTATTGACGGCTGAAAAGATAGCGGTACACTCTTTAATTCCAAAATGTTCCAAAACTGATTTTTGAGCAGCATTGGCTAAATAGATATTTTTTTCTCCTTTTTCAATCGCTTCATCAACCAATTTTACATCATGCTCAATAATGACATAGAGTACATCATTGGCTTTAAATCGTTTTACCAACTGTTTCCCAACTGCTCCATATCCACAAACAATGATATGGTCTTTGAATCCCGTAGAGACCAATGCTCGTTCACGTAAAGCAGTTGGCTCTTTAAAGAAAATATCTGCCAAGGCTTTAATGTTTTTCAAGATAAATGGCGTTAAAATCATGGAGAGTACAATGGTAACTATCATGATTTGATTGGTCTGGTCAGAGATAATATTGTTCACATTTGCCAAGGCAAAAATCGCCAAAGCAAACTCCCCTACTTGCATGAGTGCCAATGCTATTTTAACCGATGAGCGTTTTTGCATAAAATAGTTCATTGCAAAAAAGAGTACCAAGGCTTTTAAAAGCATAATTGCAAACAGTAAGCCCAAAATTGTAAAGATAAAATTTCCTACAATGGCAACATCAATTTGCATTCCAATGGTAACAAAGAAAATTCCTAACAAAATATCTCTAAACGGAACTAAATCTGCCTCAATTCGGTAACGATACTTCGTCTCTGCAATGGTCATACCTGCAATAAATGCCCCTAAAGAGTAAGAAAAACCAAAATACTCTGCCAAAACAGAAGCAGCAATCACCGTTAAGATAACAGCTGCTAAAAATATCTCTTCAGATTCAGAAGTCGTTACCCAGTCAAAAAAACGCTCTATGAAATATTTACCCACCACAAAAAGTATGGCAAAGACAATGAGTGCTGAAACCAAGGTTTCTAAAAGTAATTCAGGAACAGAAGCATTTTCTGAAGTAAAGATAGAAATCATCAGAAGCATCGGAATAACAGCCAAATCTTGGAAGAGTAAAATCCCTAATACGACGCGTCCATATTCGGCATGTATTTCACCACTCTCATTGAGTACTTTTAAGACAATGGCGGTCGAAGAGAGGGAGAGTGCCATTCCAATGACAATGGCATTTTTGACTGTAATATCAAAAAAAGTAAACGCTAAAAAAGTAAAAAGTAAGCCAGAGAGTATGACCTGTAAAGCACCATAAACAAAGACCTCTTTTTTCATGGCTTTCATTTGTGAAATTGAAAATTCAAGCCCAATGGTAAACATAAGAAAGACAATCCCAAATTCAGCTAAATGTGCCAATGTCTCTTTGGAATCCTCTCCAAAGTAAAAAATCTGTGCAATGGTAAAGCCTGTAACAATATAGCCAATCACGGTTGGTATATCCAACTTTTTTAAAAATACATTGACAATGGTAGCAATACCAAGTGTCACAATTAGTCCGATTAATAGATGTTCCATAAATTCCCCTTAAAAAATATGATTGATTATATTAGACCATATCGTACTAATTGTGTAATGTTAATAATTTAGTCTAAAAAAATATAATAAAAAATATTTAAGTGTTAATTGGTATCAAATATTATTTCTTAAAATTACTCCCACTCAATGGTTGCTGGTGGCTTTGATGAGATGTCATACACAACTCTATTTATCCCCTCTATTTCATTGATAATTCGACGACTCATCCTCTCTAAAATATCATGAGGCACATGGGCAAAGGTTGCTGTCATTCCATCAACCGACTCTACCATACGAATACAAACGGTGTTGTCATAAGTACGATTGTCACCCATAACACCTACTGATTGAACATTTAAAAGTACCGTAAAGGCTTGCCATACTTTGTCGTAATAACCTGTTGCTTTTAACTCCTCTTGCATAATCGCATCAGATTCACGAATGAGTCGTAAGCCCTCTTGTGTCACTGCTCCCATGGTACGAATGGCAAGACCAGGTCCAGGGAAAGGATGACGGGCTATCATATCTTTAGGTAGTCCCAATTCAAGACCAAGTTTTCTAACCTCATCTTTAAAAATCTCTCTAAGTGGCTCTACCAATTCAAAGGTCATCCAATCAGGAAGTCCACCTACATTATGGTGTGACTTAATGGTTTTAGAAGGTCCTTTAACCGAAACCGATTCAATGACATCAGTATAGAGCGTTCCTTGTGCTAAAAAAGCAACATCGGTATGTTTTTTTGCCTCTTTATCAAAGACTTCAATAAACTTCTCACCAATGGCTTTACGTTTAACTTCTGGGTCACTTACTCCCTCTAAAGCTTTCATAAACTCCTCTTTAGCATCAATGGTAATCAAAGGAATATCTAAGAGTTTAAACATCGCTTGGACATCTTGGGCTTCATTTTTACGTAGTAATCCTTGGTCAACAAAAACACAAATGAGTTGCTCTTTAGGCAGTGCTTCATTGAGCATTGCAGCAACGACAGAAGAGTCAACCCCTCCACTCACCCCACAAAGTACTTTTTTGTCACCCACTTGTGCTTTGATAGTGGCTATCTTCTCTTTGGCAAAGCCACCCATATTCCAAGTACTATCACAACCACAAATGTATTTGGCAAAGTTTTTAAGTAGTTTTGTCCCCTCTACACTATGGTGAACCTCTGGGTGAAACTGAAAAGCATACAACTTCTCATCCACATTTGCAATGGCAGCATAAGGAGAGTTTTCAGATGTTCCAATCACTTCAAATCCATCAGGAATTTTTTCGGCTCTATCTCCATGACTCATCCAAACGGTTTCATTGTTGGTCATTCCTTGAAAAATATCACAATCAGTAAGCGTTAATTTGGCTTTTCCATACTCATGATGATTTGCTGCAACCACTTCTCCTCCATAGCGTTGGGTCATGAGTTGCATACCATAACAGATTCCCATAACAGGTACACCCATAGTCCAAACAGCTTCATCTGGCTTATAAGCATCAGGAGCATAAACAGAGGCAGGTCCACCAGATAAAATAATCCCTTGTGGCTTTCGTGCTTTAATATCGGCTATATCTTCCCTATAAGGAACTACTTCGCAGTAAACCCCTGATTCTCTTAATTTTCTTGCAATGAGCTGTGTGTATTGTGAACCGAAGTCGAGGATAAGAATGGGTACTTGTTTCATGAGGAAATTCCTTATTTTAGTAGGTTAAAATTTGTTGAAATTATACTCTATTTTTAATGAAAAGGGGATAGAAAAAGAAGATTAAAAGTATTGAACTAAGATTTTATTGAACAAGATAATCTTGTTCAATAGTTTTTTAAGAAAAGAGACTATGCCCCAATTCCCATTACTTGAAACTGTAGATACCAAATTACGACAGAGACAATATAGCCTACTAAAACAGTCCAAGCCAATTTCATGTGTGAAGCAAAAGTATAGATACCATGAAGTTTACCCATAACCCCTACACCTGCTGCTGAACCAAATGAGATAAGTGAACCACCCACACCAGCGGTAAGGGTTACGAGCATCCATTGAGCATGAGCATCCATACCCATGTCTGGATTGGCTTTCAGTACGGCTGACATTACAGGAACGTTG
>JALSHP010000324.1 GCA_026982175.1 Campylobacteraceae bacterium | reverse complement strand
GCATGGACAGCTGACTATTTTAAAGCAACTAAAAATCAAATTAACTATACGCCCACAGGTAGTGGAGATGGGATTAAATCTATTACAAAAAGAATGGTAGATTTTGCAGGTTCAGATAAGCCACTTAAGCCAAAAAAACTTAAGAAAAAGAAACTCTATATGTTCCCTGCAGTTGTTGGTTCAATCGTATTAGCCTATAACATTGATGGTGTAAAAGATGGAGAGTTAAAACTTAGCCGTTCAGCAGTAGATGCTATTTTTACTGGAAAAGCTAACTTTTGGGACGATAAAATCATCAAAAAAGATAATGCCGATTTAAAATTGCCACATGAGCCTATTACTGTTTGTGTAAGAGCAGATAAATCAGGAACAACTTTTAACTTTACCTACTTTTTAAATAAAATCAATCCAGATTTTAAAGTAAGTAAAAAACCAACTTGGAAAGCAAGTAAAGTAATAGCAGGAAAATCAAACTCTGGAGTTTCAGCTAATATTCAACAAATCAAAGGTTCAATTGGTTACATTGAGTACTCATACAAAATTAAATTAGACCTTCCAGCAGCACAAGTTGAGAACAAAGAGGGTAAATTTATTAACCCAACAGTAGCTTCATTTCAAGATGCAGCAAAATATGCTTCATGGACAGCAGACAATGATTTCTATGCCGTTATTGGTGATCCAGATGGAAATACATCTTACCCAATCGTAGCAGCTACATTTATCTTGTTACCAACAGAAAAAGTTGATACAAACAAAAAAGTAACAGCATTCTTTGACTGGGCATACAAAAATGGAGACAAAGCAGCCTCTGACCTTGGTTATGTGCCACTTCCAAAAGAGACAAAAGATGCCATTAGAGCCTACTGGGAAACTAAGAAGATTAAATAATCTTCTTCCCCTACATTTTAGCCCTATCTTCATATAGGGTTAAGATGTGGAGCGAAACTTCTCCACGTAATTTTCATATTACACATCTCTGCTTTTACTCCTTTTTCTTTAGGCAGAGATGTAACTATTTTTCTTCATAAAAATCAAATCAAATTTTCGATAGAGTTTCATATGAACACACTTGCTTATGAGATATTAGATTGTATTTTATTGTTAATCTCTCAAAAACCATGTCAGTGTAACTCTTTTTATAAAAAACGAACCCGTTTAATGCTTCGTCTGCATCACTATATTCCTCGTTGTGCTTTCTATACCCCTTGCTTTGCTTACCGTCGTACAGGCGTACATCCTCCTCAAACTTTTTTAACATATTAATTCAAATATCACTAGCAACTTAAAATTAAAAAATGATTATTATCAAAGGATAGACGCATGTCAAAAAATTACGTATTAGGATTTCCAAGAATTGGAGAACAAAGAGAGTTAAAAAAAGCTTTAGAGGCTTATTGGTCAAATAAAAGTGACTTTTTAGAAGTAGAAACAGTAGCCAAAGTGTTAAAAAAACGCCATTGGGAGTATCAAAAAGATGCAGGAGTAGATTTTATTGCCTCTAATGATTTCTCTTACTATGACACTATGTTAGATACGGCTGTTATGTTAGGGGCAATCCCTCAGAGATTTA
>JALSHP010000323.1 GCA_026982175.1 Campylobacteraceae bacterium | reverse complement strand
GGTGTAGTTTTTTGATAGAAACAGAGGGTAAAAGTATCTTTTTTGCAGGAGATACAGCCATGGATACGCACTTTGAACAGATAGCTTCAAAGGGATATAAAATCGATACAGCACTGATGCCTATAGGTGCTTATAAGCCTGAGAGCGTCATGCAACAATCACACATGAACCCCCAAGAGGGACTCAAAGGTGCAGAAATTTTAGGAGCCAAAGAGATGATACCTTACCACTACGGCACTTTTAATCTCTCTGACGAACCCATAGGCGAACCATATTCGTGGATAACTAGATTAGCAAAAACAAGTGAGATTGATATAAAAGTTTTAGATGCTGGCGAGATTTTATGCAAATAACCCTCATCCGTCACGCCAGAGTCCTACTAGACAACACACAAAAGATAACCGCTTCACAGATGAACGCATGGGTAGAGGCATACAACTATGCACCCATAGACATAACTTTACCTAGCAAAGAAGTTGTCTCGCATATAAAATGTGCTGATATGGTACTGGCAAGTACTCTTTCACGTACTTCTGACTCTCTAGCAGTCACAGAGGTAGAGCCTACAGAGAAAAATAGCCTTTTTGATGAGATAGACTTACCCCAAGCCAAAGGCACTTGGTTAAAACTCTCTTCTAAAACATGGTTGGTACTCTTACGCCTTATGATGCTCTCAGGTTTTGGTAAAAAGTCTAAGGTCTATACAGAGGCAAAACAAAGAGCAAAAAGAGCCAGTGAGTATCTTATGAATTTAGCAAACACTCATGAGAGTGTCGCTCTCATGGGGCATGGTGGCTTTAACTATCTGCTAGATAAGGAGTTAAAAAAGCTTGGCTTTAGATGTGTAGAAAAAAATAATAGTAGTAAAAATTGGGGCTATAGAGTCTATGAAAAGTAATGATTTAAATAAAAAACATGAAGCAGGTTAAAACCTACTTCAGTAAAACTTCTACTCAACCATAGCAACAAGTTCTTCTTTAGAAACTTTGTTGAAGTTTAAGTATTTATAAATATCATCAGTCATCTCTGGTTTGATTTTATTTTTAACAATTTCAAGATATTCAGCTGCTGTTGGCAATTTACCTTTAAGAGCAACTACGGCTGCTAATTCTGCTGAACCTAAGTAAACTTGTGAACCTTTTCCAAGTCTGTTGTCAAAGTTACGTGTAGATGTTGAGAATACCCATGCATTTTGTTTAACAGCTGCTTGGTTACCCATACAAAGTGAACATCCTGGAGGCTCAATTCTTGCTCCTGCCATTCCAAATACAGAGTAGTACCCCTCTTCTTGAAGTGTTTTCTCATCCATTTTAGTTGGAGGACAAACCCAAAGTTTTGCTTCAACTGCACCCTCACCTCTTAGCACTTCTGCATTGGCTCTAAACAATCCAATGTTGGTCATACAAGAACCAATGAATACCTCATCTACTTCTGTTCTAAGTCCAGCTTCGGCTACTTCTGTTAATGTTTTAACATCATCTGGGTCATTTGGACAAGCTACAATTGGCTCTTTAATCTCTGACATGTCAATCTCGATGACTGCTGCATACTCTGCGTCTGCATCTGCTTCAAGAAGTACAGGATTGGCAATCCAATCTCTCATCTTTTGAGCACGTCTTTCAAGTGTTGCTTTGTCTTCATACCCTTGAGCGATAAGCTCTTCAATTAAGGCAATATTTGACTCTAAATATTCAATGATTGGCTCTTTGTCAAGTTTAACCGTACAAGCAGCAGCTGAACGTTCTGCTGAGGCATCTGAAAGCTCAAATGCTTGTTCACATTTAAGTTGTTCAAGCCCTTCAATCTCTAAAATACGTCCTGCAAAAATGTTTTTCTTACCAGCTTTTTCAACAGTTAAAAGACCATCTTTAATCGCTTGGTGAGGAATGGCATTTACCATGTCACGTAAAGTAATTCCTGCTTGCATTTCACCTTTAAATCTTACCAATACCGACTCTGGCATGGTTAAAGGCATCATACCTGTAACAGCAGCAAAGGCAACAAGACCAGAACCAGCAGGGAAAGAGATACCAATTGGGAATCTAGTGTGGCTATCTGCTCCTGTTCCTACGGTATCTGGAAGACACATTCTGTTTAACCATGAGTGAATAACACCGTCACCTGGTCTAAGGGTAAACCCTTTACGTTCTACCATAAAGTTTGGTAGGGTATGTTGCAATTTGATATCAGCAGGTTTAGGATAAGCTGAAGTGTGACAGAATGATTGAAGTACAAAATCAGCCCCAAAGCTAAGTGCTGCTAAATCTTTCACCTCATCTCTTGTCATCGCTCCTGTGGTATCTTGTGAACCAACAGTGGTACAAACTGGTTCAGAGTAAACACCTGGTTTAACCCCATCAATACCCGCAGCTTTTCCAACCATTTTTTGAGCAAGGGTAAAGCCTTTACCGTTGTCAGCAGGAACATCAGGTGTCATGAAAATATCACCACCATCAAGTCCTAAAGCTTCTCTTGCTTTAACAGTAAGACCTTTACCAATGATAAGTGGTACACGCCCACCTGCTCTCATCTCATCTGGTAAGGTATTTGGTTCAATTTTAAATTCAGAAACCACTTCACCATTACACTCAATCACCCCATCAAAAGGTTTAAGTGTAATTACATCACCTGTATTTAATTTAGCCGTTGGTGCTTGAATTGGAATACATCCACCATCTTCGGCTGTGTTAAAGAAAATAGGGGCAATAATATCGCCAATAACAACCCCACCTGTTCTTTTACCAGGAATAAAAGGAATGTCCTCTCCCATGTGCCATTGAAGTGAGTTGATACCAGATTTTCTAGAAGACCCAGTTCCCACAACATCACCAACGTAAACTAAAGGGTGACCTTTTTCTTTAAGCTCTTTCATTGTATCTAATGGATTTTCCATTCTGTTAATGAGGAATGAGTTTGCATGTAAAGGAATATCGGCTCTTGTAAACGCTTCAGAAGCAGGAGAGAGGTCATCTGTGTTTGTCTCACCTGGGATTTTGTAAACAGTTAGAGTAATCTCTTTTTTCATCTCTGGTTTGTTAAAGAACCACTCAGCACTTGCCCAAGACTCAATAATACCTTTTGCCAATTCATTTCCAGAATCCATTAAGGCTTTTACATCATTGAAAGCATCATAAACCAAAATGGTGTTTTTTAATTGACCTGCTGCTGATTCAGCCACCGTAATGTCTGAATGAGAAAGTGCATCAACCAATGGAGAGACGTTAAATCCGCCCAACATTGTTCCTAAGATAACAGTTGCAAAGATTGGGTCAATCACTTCACACTTTACTTTTCCTTGAACAATGTCATTTAAAAATGCTGCTTTAATGTAAGCTGCATCATCTACCCCTGCTGGAACTTTATTTTTAAATAAATCCATTGCATATTCTGCATCTTCAATTTTAGGGGCTTTAAGCAACTCAACAAGCTCTGCTGTCTGCTCTGCTGTTAATGAAAGTGGTGGAACACCAAGCTTCGCACGTTCTTCCGTGTGAGCTTTATAATCTGCTAGTAATGACATGAATGTCTCCTATTGGGTAAAATAATTTTGACACATTCTATACTAATAGTCATTATAATGTTACTTGAAATAAGAGGATTTTACTTTTGCTTATTTTTATGTGTAGTAGTGTTACAAAGAGAAGAGAAGTTAAAATGCTATATTAATAACTTTCTAAAATCTTCTAACTCAAAAAGAAGTAAATCGTTATCGGTACTACTCTTCAACTCGTTGGAGAAGCCATTTTTAGAAAATAGTGCAAAAATATCTACTTTTAAACCCGAAGTTTCAGCCTTCTGTTTTAGTTTTCTAAGTTCACTCTTGCAGACTCTTCTGTTCGTATATTTACACTCTCCCAAAATTTTTCTGCCATCTTTATGCGTTGCCCAGATGTCAAACTCTGAATGTTTGTCCCAATAGTTACCATTTGCTACAAGGTCATTGTTAAAAAAGAGCTTCAATAGCTCTTGTGAAAGCTGTTCAAAAACAAAAGAGTGTAGGCGTAAAAAATGTTGATTAAAATTCTCATAAAAACGTTTTGAATCGCCTCGATTTAAATCTTTATGATACGGCTCAACAAAACCAAACCAAAAACGGTGAAAGGGTTTTTTAAAACGCACTTTAGGCTCTATCTTATAGCTACGTAGTGCTTTTTCAAGCTTTTGATTGGGGTAGGCTTTAAGTGCTGGTTCGCGTGAATCTTCCAACTCCACAATACCAAGCTCCACCAACTCATTGAGCAGACGTAAGCCCAACGCTTCTCCCACTCTTGCTTTTCTAAAAACATTAGAAATCCGTCCATCACCCCTAGCAATAGAGACCAAAAGGTAACGATAAGGCTCTTCTATAAGATACGACGGAGAGATGAGTTCATTGAGAACTTTATATTGTTCCACAAAGTTAAAACGGATAATCGAATCAAGGTCATCAAAAAAATCAAATTCCAATACCTCTTCCACTCCTCCAAAAACAGCAAACAGTTCAACGGTCTGTTCGAATTCTAAATAGCCATAATGGTTAAAAAAGTTTTGAAATCTTGTTTTTATGTTTGTCCTTTTATTCGCTAATAATAATTATTGTAATACTTTTTATCTTTAATCTAATATAATATCAGCAAAAAAGGACTCATTTGAGCGATGTCGACTTGGTCTTACACCATCTAAAAGATAACAATGTTTTTTTAACAGGTGGTGCTGGTGTAGGAAAAAGCTACACCACTACCGAGATTATTCGCTTGTATCGCAGTCAAACAGATGAACAAGTCGTTGCCCTTGGCTCTACTGGCGTGAGTGCTGTAAATATTGGAGGCTTTACCATTCACAGTTTTTTTGTGTTTGGTATCTCTTCTAACTTTGAAGAACTCGACCAAAATGACAAACGTTCACGCTCTAGGCTAAGTGAACTCAAAAAAATCCTTAAAGCCACTGACCTTATTATCATTGATGAAATTTCCATGGTCTCCTCAAACATGATGGAGATGATAAGCTATCGTTTAAGCTCCATGGGCTACTTAGGTAAACTCCTCTTTGTGGGCGACTTTTTTCAGCTTCCCCCTGTGCAAAAATTTGGACAAAACAATGGCGACCTTTTTGGTGAAAAACTCTACGCCTTTGAATCAGATGCCTGGAGAAGTTTCGCTCCTGTGGTCATAGAACTCACCGAAATGAAACGAACCTCCGATGCAGAGTTTACCCACATACTCCACAAAGTACGTGTGGGACAATGTGACCATGAGGTCATCAACTATATGTTAAAGCTATCTCAAACCCAAATGCAAAATGAGAACCCCACCTTTTTGTTTGGACGCAATGCCGAAGTTAATGCCACCAACAAAGCCAAACTTTCAGCTGTTGATGCCGATGAACATCTTCTTTTTGCTACCTTTGAAGAGCATCAAGGCAGAGTCCACGAAAAACGTCTAGCCTCATGGAAAAATATGCTCCCCGTAGAAGAGCAACTCATCTTAAAAGTGGGCGTTCCTGTTCTCTTTACTATCAATAAATGGGGCAAATACGCCAATGGTGAGCGAGGCATCATCAACAAAATAGAAGAGGATTATATCATCGTTGAGAAGGAAGAGATTTTTGTACGTGTAGAGCGTCACGACTTTGACCTTTTGGAAATGAAGAGTGATGAGAAAGGAAAAGTAGAGTCCATCAAAGTAGCCACCCTCTCACAGTTCCCCCTCAAACTAGCCTACGCTGTCACCATTCACAAAAGCCAAGGTATGAGCATTGACAACTTAGTTTGCAATGTGGACAACATCTTTGCCCCTAGCCAATTTTATGTGGCAATTTCAAGAGCAATTGACCCTAAAAACTTACGCTTAGATTTTAACAAAGGAAATTTAGCAGGGTATCTACAACGTATGGTCAAAGTAGATGGACGTGTCGTTGACTACTACACAAAACTAGGTGAGCTTTATGTTACCAATGAAGAGTTGCCTTTTTAACTTTAAATAATATTTTATCATACTTTTATCTATCAAAATAGATTACTTTAATTTAAATATGCACTATTTAAGTATTAACTTAAATATAAAACATAATAATATAACTGTAATATCTTAATAGTGGAGAACCTTGTGAAACTGATTATAAAAATTTTTTTAATCTTATTAATTTTAGTAAAAGCTGGAGATGCTTTTGAAATTGACCCTTACCCTAAAGATGATTCCTCTTTAACTGAAATCTTTAGTATTAACTGTTTGCAGATGACACAAAGTCAACAAATGTTAAAAGCCTATGTGATGATTGGCGTTAAAAGTAATTTTCAAAATCCTAAAAAACATTTAGAAAAAGCAATTATTGATTATGACAAAAGGATGTATCAGGTAAGAGCTTATTTTCAAAAGCGTCTCACTAAAAAGTCTCAAGAGAGTGGTAAAGTTGCTTTTGATGAAGCGTTAGCATTATGGAAAACCAATAAAAAACTTTTCGAAAAAGAGCCTACAAAAGAGAATGTAGTGATTATTCAAAAAAACTTTTTAAAGATGATAGATAAACTTTTAGAGGGGACACACCCCATTGCAACACCAGAGCTTGAACTTATTTCATTGACGGGAAAACTCTGTCGAAAACCAATGGAGGTTACCATTGATTATCTCATCCGTATGTGGGGTGTTGAGGTTGAAGATTATGAAAAAAACATTGAAAGCACCATTGCCAAATATCATACCAATCTTAAAGAACTCTCTTTAAATAAACTCAATAACAAAGAGAGTCTAGCACTCTTAGAGAAAGCCAAAAAGGAGTTTAGGTTCTTTGAATTTATGTATAAATCAAAAACAAAATTTATCCCTTCGCTTCTTTCTAAAAAAGCAGATGACAACTTTTTGATTATTCGAGAGATTAAACAAATCTATAAAAAACAAGCTTCTTAAAAAATAAGAGAGTATAAAATAAACTTCTTCAAAGAGAAGCCTTTTTATACTCATGCCCCTTTTAAAAAGGTTTCTAACGCCTCAACATTCATTTTCTCTTCGCTTAATGCCATCGGAATAACCCCTCTATTTTTGATAAAATCAACCATCTCTTCATGAGATGATTTCATATCAAACAGAGCAAAATTATAGGCTCTATTGAGTAGCTTTGTTCTAAATTCATCTTCTGAATAAGAGAGGTCAACTTTATATCCTAAATTGTTTAATACCGCTTGATAGATATCTCCTGAGACTTTACAATCTTTGTAAATAATAATTTTTTTCTCTGTGGAAATATGTTGATTAAGAATGTTTTTTAAGGCTAAAATATCCAAAGGTTTTTGAAGGTAGCCATCCATTCCACTATCAAAATAGTCTTTTTTATTTCCTTCTGTATTATTCGCGGTTAAAGCAATAATAGGGGTATGTTTTTTGTTAAACTTTTTCTCTTCCTCAATAATCTTTTGACTCGCTTCTAAGCCTGTCATAATGGGCATTTGAATATCCATTAAAATAATGTCATATGCATTGGTTTTGGTTAATTCTACAGCCTCTTGACCATTCGAGGCAACAGATACATTGACTTTTAAATTTTTTAAAATATTTATCATTAGTTTTTGATTAATAATGTCATCTTCCGCTACCAAGATATTTGCCCCCTCAAAACTCTCTCTTCTTTTAATAAAAAAATCTTTAACGGAACTCTTCTTAAGGCTTAATTGTTGTAAAGTAGTTAACGATTTAGAAAAGTTCATCGGTTTATTGATAATTTTGAAAAATTTATTTTTAGGAATATCTGCATAGATTTTACTATGGGCGTTCCCAATAAGCACCACATTGATGTCAAGTCTTAAAAGACGTTTTAAAATCTCTTTGTCAATATAGTGTTCATCAACAAACAATAAATCTGGTAATTTTTTAATCTTAAATAGTCCATCTCTATCATAAAGTTTAAACTTAGCACCAAGATACTCAATATAGGTTTTAACATTTTTATCTATCTCATTTAAATTATGCTCTTTAGCAAGATAGCCAATGGTAAACGCATCATATCTTGATAACTTATCATTCTCTTGGCTATCTGCTTCTAATGTGAGCGTAAAGAAGAAACTGCTTCCCTCATTTAACTTACTCTTCAACTCCAATTTACCACCCATAACCTCTATGAATTTACTAGAGATACTCAAGCCCAATCCCGTCCCCCCAAATTTTCGATTGGTTGTTGCATCAGCCTGTGAGAAAGCATCAAAAATTTTCTCTCGCTTCTCCTCTTCAATCCCTATTCCAGAATCTTTCACTGTAAATCTAATGCCCACCTGCCCATTTTTTTGAAAAACTTTTTCAATGGAGATAAAAATCTCCCCTCCCTCTGGTGTAAACTTAATCGCATTACTCATGAGATTCAATAATACTTGTGAGATTCGCGTAGGGTCACCCATAATCTTTTGAGGAATAGTGGGGTCAATAAAGAGACCCAATTCAATGTTTTTTTGTGTTGCTTTGATAATATATGAGTCCACCGTAGATTCAAATTTTTCAAAAAAGTTAAAGGAGATAGTTTCAATCTCAATCTTACCCGACGTGACTTTTGAGAAGTCTAAAATATCGTTGACAATGTGTAGTAAATTATGTGAACTCTCTTCAATAATATTAACAAACTCCAATTGTGTCTCTTGAAGCTCCTCCTCTTTTAATAAGTTGGTAAAACCAATAATACCATTAAGCGGTGTTCTTATCTCATGTGACATATTTGCCAAAAAATTATCTTTTTCTCGACTTGGTTCTTTAATGGCATGGGCAAGAAACTTATAAATTTCAAGGGTGTCATTCTTTTTAATAACTTCTTGAATCTCTAGCCTCTGTTTTTCATTTAACTCTTTTTCTATATCCCTTAACGTATTTGTTAAATATTTACTGTTTTTTCGAATATTATAGTTTAAATATAGAAGCATCATAATAAGTAAAAAGAAAAAGAGACTCATCATCAATAATAGTTTTGCATCTTCTACCGTTTGCTTAATGACTTTTATTAAAGAGGATTTCATATCTATAAAAAGCATATTTTGAGCAAGGCTTAATTTTTTAATCTTATTGTGTGATACACTTAACCATCTGTCCAAAGAGACTGCATACTCTCCATCTTGAATATAATTAAAAATTTCAGCACGTTCTTTATTTTTAATAGAAGAAAACTCTATAGGATTAATGGTTTCTGTCAATTCTTTTAAAATTTTTTTATCTTTTAATGCACTAAAGTCAGGATTAATATCAGCATTCACTAATGCCTCCCAGACTAATAAATCTTCTATTGAGAATGCTTTTTTAGCTGTTAAAAGATATGCTATAAAAGTTGTTTCAGCATTTAAATTCTCTTTAATTGTCATTAGTTCTTGAAACGTCTTTACTTTATTTTTATAGTGCGAAGAGAATTTCATACTGTAGCCATTGAGTTCTCTCTTAAGTGCTGAAATTATTTTTTGATTATACTCCTTAAGTATATCGCTCTCTAACTTCTCATCAATCTTTTTTCGGATGCTTATTAAACCATTGAATGTTTCTTGAAAAAAATGCTTATGCTTAGATAAACTGCTGTTTTCATTAAGAATCATAAAGATACCTGTAAGTTGCTGGTCAACTGCTTTTCTCGATGAAATAACTTGACCATACGTTCTTTCATCTTTTCGATGCAAATAAATCGTCGTATTAATTTTTTCTAGCTCAATATGATTTATAATAACATCTATCTGCTCTATCAGTAAAATATGTTTTAGAGTCGTCTCTTTTTTCTTATAATCCTGCGTTGCAATAGCTGTTTTATAAATAAAAAAAGAGCATATAATAATACTTAAGGCAAGAAGAAACATCACCATATTTTTATTGTTTTTTATATTCATTTAAATTCTTTTTATTATTATTTTTATTTTATAGTTATTGATTCTTTTTATGATAGAGTTTTAAGCCATTTAACTTCTGTTTAAAATCATCAATTGATATTGATATTAAATTTGGAATAGATACTTGAGAAGCATCTGTTAAAAATTGCTTATCTTTTTCCCAAACAGTTAAGGTTTTTTCTTTCTCTTTATTAACTTCATTAGGATAAGGGTATGCATTCACAATTTTAAGAATATCATCAATGGCAATAATTGTTTTGTCTATCTGACTGATATTACTCACTCTATTTAAGTTCATAATAGAAGCGATATAATATTTATTAACACGCTCTAAAAGATATTCTAACTCTTTAATGTTCATTAACATCTTCTCTTCTTCTGAAAAAT
Source organism: Campylobacteraceae bacterium (assembly GCA_026982175.1). Lineage (GTDB taxonomy): Bacteria > Campylobacterota > Campylobacteria > Campylobacterales > Sulfurovaceae > UBA1140. The sequence goes on along the minus strand of JALSHP010000323.1, from coordinate 867 downwards.
TATATTGATGCAAAGATTGAATAGAATTTGAAGCTTCTATGAATGTTTCACTATAATCAAGTAGTAAAATACTCATATCTTTTGTTGCCTTACCCCCTAAGAGTAACTTAATCTCTTCGTTATTATAAGTTAAAAATTCAAGTATATTTTTACTCTCTTCACTCTGAGTATTCAACGCTATCGTATTAATATTCTCCTCTAACTCTTCCATATTTTTTGAAAGTTCATTTTTCAGATTTATCTTTTGAGGATTATAATAGAGATAAAGATACTCCTTGGCTATTTTTTGACTTAAATATCTAATGTTTTCAGAGGCTTCAACTATCTTTACATCACCTCTTGTTGATGCTATTAATTGCGTGAGGATTAATAAGTTAATCAATATAATTAATAAATATTTTTGCATTATTGTCTCTTAATTTTCAATTCTACATAATGTTCTGTTATCTCATCCATCTGTTTGGTAATCTTATTGGTAGTATTAAAAACAATAAGTGGTAAACCACCTTTTTCAATATTTTGGTAAAATTTATAAACAATTTTCCAAAGTCTCTTGACCTTTTTTAATTTTTTTTCAATTAAAGGGGTATTCTCTTTATTATTCAATAAAAAAGTCAAATTTTTATTAAACTCATCTACACTATTATTCATACTCTCTATGGTATTTTTATCTTTTATGCCTAATTGATAGACAATATAATATTTTCCAATACGTTGAGAAATCATACGTTGCTTTCCCGCAATGGCTACCACTTTAGAGGCTTTAGTATCTATGCTTTTTTTGAGCGAATCAACAACATACTGACTTCCTTCAAGCATTGATTCACTTAAATCTAAAACAAGTTGAGCATTGTCTAAGCTAAATGG
>JALSHP010000322.1 GCA_026982175.1 Campylobacteraceae bacterium | reverse complement strand
ACTAACTTAAACACTTTTTTTGCTATACTCCTTTTATGAAAAATATAGTTAAACCCCTACTCACTTTAAGCCTGTCGATTTTCCTCTTTGGGTGTGCCACTAAAAAGCCTGTGCCAGTACAAGCCAGTGTGACAACTGTCACTAAGCAACCCATTACAGCATCTCAAAATCAAGCTACTTTGGAAACACCTATTGTCACATCGCAACCAATAAAAACGCCTACCCCTAGACCTGTTCCAACACAAAATCAGCCTACTCAAGCAACGCCACAGACAACACAAAGCCAACATCAAACAAGCCAATATGGGGAGAGTACTTTTCATCAGAAGTTTAAACTCCCCAAGAAGATTAAAGAGAGTTCAGGACTCATTAAAGTAGATGGCAGATTATGGACATTTAACGACAGTGGAGGAAAAGCTGAACTCTACCAAATTAGCGAAAAAAATGGTCGCATTTTAAAAACACTCAAAATCACCAATGCACGTAATGTAGATTGGGAAGATATTGCTTTTGATGATAGCTATGTTTACATTGGAGACATTGGGAACAACCGTGGCAATCGTAAAAATTTAAAAATCTACAAAATTCCTCGTGCTTCATTGCGTACTCAAAAGAAAGTTCGTGCTGAAGTGATTGCTTATCGCTATAGCGACCAAAAGAACTTTAGCTCTCGACCTCATAAAAATAACTACGACTGTGAAGCCATGGTCGCCCACAATGGAAAGCTTTACCTCTTCTCTAAAAATTGGCAAAATCAAAAAACCCGTCTCTATGAGCTAAGTAGCCAAGCAGGAAAACATAAAGCCAAGTATTTAAGCACCTTTAACACAGATGGTATGGTCACAGGTGCTAGTCTCAACGAAGAGATGGGAATTTTACTGCTTACAAGCTACTCTCGTTTGTTAAGTGTGGAAGTATGGGCATTTACAAACTACCAAAACAGCCACTTTTTTAAAGGTGACAAAAAAAGGTTAAACTTTAAAAACCCTCTTCAAGGACAGATTGAAGGAGTCACATTTAATGGAAACTACCAAGCCTACTTAAGCAGTGAAGCCTTTAGTAAATATATTTTTAGTTTTGATGCTTCACTTTATGAGGTCGATTTTAGAAGAGAGTTTGAGTAACAACGCTATCTATATGCTATAATTTCAAATGAATAAAACCTATGCCTATAACCATGACCCCATCAACTTTAATTTTGAACAGACCATTGAACGCTTTTTTGTCGAAGAGATTCCTCTTTTTAACTTTAGTAACAAAGGCTCTAACCTTATTTTAAAAATCAAAAAATCAGATATGAGTACTTTTAAACTCATTACGGTTATTGCTAAAGCCACACAGCTTGAACAGCGTGACATTGGCTATGCTGGGTTAAAAGATAAAAATGCCACGACCATTCAGTACATCTCTATTCCTAAACAGTATGAGCGTGATGTGGTTAAAAATTTGACCACTGAAAAGATAGAGATTTTAGAGAAGTTTTATTCTAAATTTCCCATCAAAGTGGGGCAACTCAAAGGCAATAACTTCTCCATTGTCTTACATAAAGTAGATAAAAAAGCCAAAGAATCCATAGAGAGAGTCGCCACCAAAATGACCACAGAGGGCATACCTAACTACTACGGCTATCAACGTTTTGGAGAAGATTCACGCTCTTATTTGCAAGGAAAAGAGATAGCCCATTCAGGCAAAAAACTCAAAGGGGCAAAAGAGAAACTTTTGGTTTCAGCGTATCAGTCTTATTTGTACAATGAATGGCTCTCTTCACGGATTAATATTTCAAAAACCATTGCCCATAATAGTGTTGAAGATGCGAGTAATCAATTAGAATACCCTCTTGAACTCGTTCAACTCTTAGCCAAACAAAAACAGTTTTTTAAACTTTTCATTGGGGATGAGATGCAAAGCTACCCTTTTGGTAAAAGCTATTTTTTACAAGATTTTGATAAAGCATCACAAGAGTTTATGGCACACAAATCAAGCCCCACAGGTTTACTTGTTGGTGCTAAAGTAGCACGTGCTAAAGCAGATGCCAGACATTTAGAAGAACCATTTGACGATGATGAACTCTACACCCTAAAAGGTGACAGACGTTATGCGTGGATTTTTCCTGAAGATTTAAAATTGATTTACAGTGAAGAGAAGCAAGAACTCACCATTGAGTTCTTTTTGCCCAAAGGTGCTTACGCAACCACTTTTTTAGAAGAGATTGGTAAGTTTTCGTTGAAGCCAAAGGTTGTTAGACGATAAGTCTCTTAAACACTTATTTTCTATGTACTGTAACCTCATCACCCAAACAAATCTGTCCATAATCTAAAGGACGTACAAAAAGCCCTCGTTTTCCCTGAATGATTTCAGGCAACTCTGGAGCTAAAGAGTAGAGATAGCCATAAAGTTCACAACGTTCCGTTACTTCTAAAAGGGTCTCACCAATCTCAATAACATCCCCTACTGCTAAATCATACAAATCAATGTCCACATGAATATTCTCCATTAAAACACCCTCGCTAATAACAATATCAGCCTCTTGGGCTAAATCATAACTTATTTGCGAAGTAAGTAGCATCACACGCTTCTGTGCAGTCTCATAATTCATGTCTCCAATAATCCCATCGGGATCACAATCAATATCTTCACAACTAATACGATTACCTAAACGCATCATATCTGGCATGGTCATATAGAGCTTTAATACTTTTCCTGTTGGCATTTTTTATCCTTCATTATTAATTGGGCGATAGTATCACAAATGGTATTAAAAAATAGGGGGTTAATAAAAAAATTGCCATAAAAGTTCCTACTGAACTGATAATTGAAAATAGTAAATTTTAATGTGGGAAAATTTGAAAGAGTGGCTCCGGATGTAGGATTCGAACCTACGACCAAATGATTAACAGTCATCTACTCTACCACTGAGCTAATCCGGAACAATTAATTTGAAAAGTCTTATTTTTTATGGCTCCGGATGTAGGATTCGAACCTACGACCAAATGATTAACAGTCATCTACTCTACCACTGAGCTAATCCGGAACAATTAATTTAAAGCTAATGCTTAAATTGGAGTGCAATTATAAGCAAAAAAGAGTTTTATGTCAAGCCTTTTCCAAAGCTTTTTCCCTACTCGCTAATATTTTGTACAAAAAAATTATAACCACTGGAATTTTCAATTTTAAGAAGCCCATTATCAACTAAAACTTGAAGTCTATTTTTGCTCTTTGCATCAAAAAGAACATCAATATCCTCTTGGGTCAATGGTCGTTTTTTAAGGGTCTCCAAAATATCTTCAGAAGAGTACGACGAAGCTTTAATATCAACTTTTTTGCGTGTCGCAATATAAATAGGTAAAGAGGCATCAAATTTTAAAGATATGGCACGTAAAGCCTCATAAGACAATGGTTCTACATAATAAGCAGGAGGTCGGTCAATTGTTCCAATATCAATACGTGTTGGCTTTAATCTTAAAAGATATTCATTTAAAGCTTTTATCTCTTCCTCTGCATCATTGACTCCTTTCACAAAGAGTATCTCAATGATTAAGGGCTTAGAGAACTTCTCTTTAAACGCTAACATTCCAGATTTTATGTTTTCTACATCTATCTTAGAAGAGGCTCTATCTAGCCGTTTTAAACAGCGTTTTGAGGCACAATCTAAAGAGAGTTTTACGGTGTCAAACTTCTGCAAAGATTCTTGAATATTTTCTTTATGAATGTTGGCTGCATTGGAAAGGATAAGCGTCTGAATAGTACCTTTTACTTTGTTAATCTCATCCATTAGCACTGATAAATGTGGGTAAAGGGTTGGTTCACCATTAGCAGTAATCGTCAAAGCATCAATGTCTTGATGCTCTCCTAAAATATTGTTTAACGCATTCATAATCTCTTCTACAGAAATAACATCTTCATACGCGTCCATTACGGGTGCAGGAGCTAATTCACAATAGAGACAGTCAAAGTTACACTGCTTCTTTGAGGGGCTTAAATCAATGCCTAAAGATTTTCCAAAACGTCTGGAATTAACAGGTCCAAATATAATGTTCATATTTAATCGTTACAAACACTTTCCATGAGTACTTCAATGATGTCTGACATGGTTAAAATACCCATAAGCTCATTATTATCGATCACCAAAAGACGTTTAATGCTTGAATTAACCATCATCTTTGCAGCATATTGCACATTGAGCTTAGTAGAAACGGAGACAGCAGGCATAGCTGCAATATCATAGACATTGAGCAAATCAATATCTCCATCTTCTGCTACAATACTTTGTAAAATATTTTTAAAAGTGATAAGACCATACGCTCCACTCTCACCATTTTTTTCCACAATCACCGAACGAACTTTGTTTTCTCTCATTAACTTTAAAGCATCTCTCACACTTGACATGGGTGAAACTTTTATCAGTTTTTCTGCTGGGGTCATTACTTTTTCAACTAACATCTCATCTTCCTTTTGAATATTTAGAAATATATATTAACACTTTAAGCTATATCATTGACTTAATATCATCTTCAAATTTATGTAATTCATTGGTATCAAGTCCTGCTACATGACTTAATGGCAAGGTAAATACCAAACCACCATTTTGAGCATTATCCAAATCAAACTTAGTACGTATCGCTTTCATAACTTTTAAAGAAAGTTTCCGTGGTAAGACAAAAAGAAGTACCGAGACATTCTCCTCTAAAGTTAAACCGAAAAAAACCTTTTTCTCTTCTAGTCCAATGTTTTTTCCATGAAGGATGGTCACTCCACCTGCTCCAGCTTCTTTGGCAACATCAATTGCTGCTTCTTCATCTTTATCTTCAATAATGGCAACTAAGGCTGTAAATTTCATCTAAACTTCCTTCTTTAATTTTTTTTCTAATTGTCTTTTTTTATACTCTGCATAAATCCCATAACCCATCACGGTGAGCATCGGGAAAAGCGAAGCAAAAGCAATGAGTCCAAATCCATCAATAAGTGGATTACGCCCCTCAATATTGGTCGCCAAACCAATACCCAATGCAGCGACTAAAGGCACAGTGACCGTTGAAGTAGTCACCCCTCCTGTATCATAGGCAATGGCAATAATATGTTTGGGTGCAAAATAGGTCAAGATAATAACCAGTACGTACCCCACAATAATATAATAATGAATCGCATCACCTTGAACCAAACGATAAGCACCCAAAGCAATACCCATTGCTACCCCTAATGCTACCACAGTTCTTAATATGTTCTGCTTGATGATACCCTCTGAAATAACTTCAACTTTCATGGCAATGGCAAGAAGTGCTGGTTCTGCCATGGTGGTTGAAAAGCCTATCATAAAACCAAAAAGATAAATAAGTAGATTATTGTCTTGACTTGTTAAATCATTGGCAATACTCTCACCAATGGGGAAAAGCCCCATCTCTAATCCTACAATAAACGCATAAAGTCCTAAAATTACCATAACAATACCCACTACTATTTTAGGTAGATGAGCTACTGGCTTTCTAATAACCAAATATTGGAAAAAAAAGATTACTACCAAGATAGGAGCAACATCTTTCACTACCCCTAAGATACCCCAAAAAATTTCTGCTAAGACAAATGAGCTTTGCTCAGCCACCTCTTGGCTATTTGTAGCCACCATAGAAATAATTTCTACACTACTTGAAGCGTCTCCTCCCATTGAGTAAACTACAATGCCATAAACTTGCACAAATATCATTGGCGTAAGTGAGGCAAAAGCAATCAGCCCAAACCCATCAATAACAGGGTTACGCCCTTTAATGCTTGAAGCTAAGCCAATGCCAAGAGCTGCGACTAAAGGTACTGTAACCGTTGAGGTTGTCACCCCTCCACTATCATACGCCAAACCAATAATTTCAGCTGGAGCAAAAAATGTTACTAAGACTACCATGATGTATCCACCAATGATATAGTATTGAATAGGATGTCCAAGAAGAATTCGTAAAGTTCCAAGAGCAATGGCAAAGCCAACCGAAAAAGCAACCGTCATACGAAGCCAAAACGCATCAATTAAACCACTTGAAATAACTGCTGCTTTATCGGCGATAGCAATAAGTGCTGGTTCAGCAACTGTTGTAGAAAAACCAATGGTAAAGGCAAAAAGAAGCAACCAAAAAGTTGAGCCTTTTTTGGCAAAATCAATGGCTAAGTTTTCACCAATAGGAAAAATTCCCAACTCTAGTCCTCTAATAAAAAGTGCCAACCCTACAGCAACAATTATTAGTCCTATGATGATGGAACTTAAATTTTCTGGCATAGCTTGTATAATAAAAGTTTGAAAAAATGCCACAACAATAACAATAGGGAGAAGGTCTTTAAAAGAGTTTTTTAAATCTCCTAAAAATATTTTAATGCTTTCATTCATAACTCTATTATACTGATAAAGAAGTTAGTTAACATTAAAATTTATGATGAGAATCAATAAAATATTTTTTTTGTAACCGCTATCTTCAGAAAACAAAGTATTAAATCATCAAAATAAATAGTTTATAACTCAATACACGTTCCAATGCCTGAAGAGGTTAAAATTTCTAATAAAATTGAATGCTCTACTCGACCATCAATAATATGTGCTTTTTTTACCCCTCCACGCAGAGCTTCAATACAAGCATCTACCTTAGGTACCATTCCACCGTTAATTGTGCCATCTTTTTTAAGTGCTTCTGTTTTTTCAATGTCCATAGTAGAAATGAGTTCCATATTTTGGTCTAACACTCCTGCTGTATCTGTTAAAAAAACTACTTTTCGTGCTTCTAAAGCAATGGCTACTTGACTCGCAGCTAAATCCGCATTAATATTAAATCCAGGATGACCTACTATAGATGAGGAAGCAATGGGTGCAATGACAGGTACAAAACCATCATCTATAATATTGCAAACAGGTTCAGGGTTAACATGTTGGATGAGCCCTGTGTAGCCAAAATTTTCAAAATCTTTCGGAATAGCTTCTAAAAAATTGGCATCTTTTCCAGAAATACCAATCGCATTTGCCCCTTGATTGTTAAGTAAAGAGACAATCTCTTTGTTAATGCTTCCAGAGAGTACCATCTCGGCAATACGCATCACCTCTTTTGTCGTGACTCGTTGTCCCTCAACAAATTTTGTCTCTACCCCTAAACTCTCTAGCAGTTCAGTGATGGCTTTTCCCCCACCATGCACAATAATCGGTTTCATCCCTACAGTGTGTAACAGTACAATGTCTTGAGCAAATTTTTGTTTTAAGTTTTCAGAAGTTTGGGCTGATCCTCCATACTTAATGACTATTTTTTCATTACGAAACTTTTTAATATAGGGTAAGGCTTCTAAAAGCGTCTTAACAACTTCCATTTTTTCTTGCATTATTGATATTCCTCAATATAGTTTTGAACTTTTTCTAAAACTTCATTTTTAATTTGTAATTCTAACTTCATCACTGAAAGAGGCAACTGAAACGCTTTCATTTTCACTTCATCTTTTTGGGTAAGCAAAAGAGAAGTAGCACCTTTTTTCAGCATTTCTTCTTTTAATAACGCTTCATCAAAGTAAGCATGGTCTTCTAAATAAATTTTTCCAATAACACCACAAGGTAAAAAAGCATCCAAACGCTCTGGATTTGAAATAGCTGTGACCAAAAGCATTTTTTCTGTTTGATTAACTACTTCAACAACGCGTTTAAAATCTTTCTCTTCATACAGAATACTATTGGCAAGATACTTCATAAAAAAGAACTCTCGAAAAGGACCAGAGGGAAAAGTAAAATAATTTTTAATCTCTTTTGGAAAAAGGAGTATCTCATATTTTTTGATATTCACTCTATTAAATCCATCATCTAAAAAGATTATTTTTGCCCCCTCTTTAATCGCTTTTTTTATGGCAAGTTCACGGTTTCCACTCACGATAACAGAAGCATTTTCCAAAGAAGTTGCCATAAGCATCGATTCATCTCCAGAAGCAAAAACATCTACTAAAATTTCTCCTTTCCTACTTACTTCTACTAAGCCTTTACTTTCTCGTCCATATCCCCTAGAGATAATCGTTACTTCATTATATCTTTTAGCCAAAGCAATAACAAAAGGTGTTTTCCCCGAACCACCAACTGTTAAGTTACCAATACTAACAATGGGAACAGCATAAGATTTTTGAAAAGTAAAGATACGTCTAAGTAACATAAGAAAAGCGTAGAGTAAAGCAAGAGGAGAAAGGAATAAAATAAAAACCCAATCTAAACGAGTGGGCTTAAAGAAAAGTCGTTCAAAAAAAGAGCTAACTTTAGATGTGTGCATCAGCAACTTTTTTAATGGCTTCACAAACTTGTTTCACGTCATCATTACTCAATGAAGTAGAGATAGGAAGTGACATCACACGCTGAAAACAACCTAAAGCTACAGAATAATCAAAAACTTTCATCGAATATTTTTGTTTATAATACTCTGTTAAATGTAAAGGCATATAGTGCACTGAAATATTCACCCCTTCATTTTTAAGTTGTCCAACAAAGTGGTCACGGTTTTTATCAATCTCTACAATATATTGAGAGACAATGGAATCCTCTGCAATATTGGGTAAAGAGACATGGTTAACCCCTGTAAGTTCTTTGGTATAAATAGAGGCAATCTCTTTACGTCTTACTAAAGTTTTTTCTAAGGCTTCAAATTCGGCTAAACAGTATGCTGCTTCCAATTGACCTAAATCATATTTCCAACCAATGTCAACAACATCATAGATGTAATTAACGGAACCGAAAGTATCACATTGTCTATTTTTCATTCCATGAAAACCTAGAAGTTCTGCTCTTTCATGGACACTCTGCTCTTTACAGATAAGAACTCCTCCATTAACCGTAGAGTTACAGAGGTGAGGAGCAAAAGAGAAAACGGTAATATCTGCACCTGTATTACCAATATACTTTCCATTGTAAGTAGCACCCATTGCATTAGAGGCATCTTCAATAACTTTTACTTTATATTCAGCTGCCAGTGCATAGACAGCTTCTAAATCAACGATGTTTCCTGCCATATGATTTAAGATAATGGCTTTTAATTTTTTACTTTTATTCTTTTTTAAAGCTGCTTCTAAATTTCCTAAATCAAGGTTATAGTTTTTACCTTCAATGTCAACAAAAATAGGTTCTGCATCAAAATGTCTAACTGCTTCAGGAACAGAGGGAAAGACATTAATACTACAGATGACTTTATCTCCTCTTTTAAAATCTAAAGCACACATAGCAAGATGCAATGCCGCTGTCCCAGAGGTGACAGCTAAAACATGGTCACACCCTATAAATTTTTTAACGGCATGTTGAAGCTTTTCAACTTTATTATTATCTGAAAGATTTAAAACATCGTCTATATATTTTTTTGTATTTTCTTGAATTGATGGTTTATAAAATTCTATTGTATTTGGCATATTATTCACTTTTTTTGGTTTATTGTATGATTATACTCTATCTTTTATTAAATATAGTGCAAAACATTTTATATTTAATTATATTTTTATTAGTTGTGCTTATTTTCAATCACACTCTACATCCCCTAATAGCTTTATTTCACTACAAGAGAAACCTGCTTTTTTTCGTGCATCAACATTCAAGTGTGGTCTACTTTTTTCTAAAATATTATATTTATCTAAAATCTTAAAGTAGATATTTATATCTTTGTTTTCTAAAGCACATAAAGTTTTAAACCAATAGTCTCCTTTTTGAACATGGTCTATCTCCTCACTATAAATAATATTTAAAATATCAATTAACTTTTTAACAAAAGGATTTTTCCTTTTATTATCTAGCTTTTTTAAAATTTGTGGGGTAACATCTAATCCATTGGCTTCATAATACCTTGGAATAATCGCCATTCTATCCAGATGATTGTTTGCGGTATTCATTGAAGCATCAAAAAGTCCAGCATGAACAGAAAAGTCACCATATTTGAACCCCAACTCAAGCAAGAGTTCTTCAAGCATTAAATAGTGTCGTATCTCATCTTTGGCAACACTCAACCAGTCTAATTTATAGGCTTGATTCATATGAGCATAACGATAGACAGCATCAAGTGCCAAATCAATCGCTGAATACTCAATATGTGCTATGGCATGAACCAAAGAGGCTAAGCCCTCTTTGGTATCAAAATCTTTACGTGTTTTTAATGCTCTAGGCTCAACAACTTTACAAATATTTACATAAGAGGGAACTGTAAATATTTTCGCTTCAAATTTTGGCTCATCTATTAATCCATTTTGGCTACAATACGAAAAACATTGCTGTGTCAACTTCTCTTTAGTGGCTATATTATCACTCTCTATGGCTTCTTCTAAAACTTCATATAAATTCATGGCAATATTATAACCTAAAGGTAAGATAATGGAAATTAAATTTCAACCCATGGGAGCAACCCAAACAAACTGCTACATCGTTAAGATTGACAACAAAGAGCTAATTATTGACCCAGGTATGAATGCCTTAGGGTGGATAAAAGAAAATACCACCAATCCTATTGCCATTCTCAATACCCATGGACACTTTGACCATATTTGGTCAAATCAAGCAGTAAAAGAAGCGTTTAACATTCCACTTTACATTCAAAAAGATGATGAATTTATGCTAACTAAATGTCCTTTGGGGCAAAATGTACCACACTCTGAAGCAGACTATTTGGTCGAGGGGGATGAGAAGCTTACCATTCAAGGCATAGATATTCAGTATCGAAAATTTCCAGGGCATACGCCTGGAAATTCTATCATAGAGATTAAAGATGTTTGGTTTTCTGGAGATTTTCTTTTTCAACAATCCATAGGAAGATGGGATTTTCCTTTTTCATCAGGAGAAGCAATGGTAAAAAGTTTAGAAAAAGCAATAAAAATAGAAGGAGATTTTACGCTTTATCCTGGTCATAACATGAGTACTACATTAAAGGCAGAACAAAAAATCATGCCTTATTGGATAGAAACAGTTAAAAATTCATAGGGTGCAATTTATTGCACTACTAAATGGTATTAAAATTTAACGGTGCATTAAAATGACACCCTATTTTTCATAAGAAAACTTATAACCTCTACGTCTTACTGTATGAATAACTTGAAAACCTAAAATACTCTTTAGACGTTTTCTAATCTGATTAATCGCTACTTCCACTGTATTGTCTGAAACATACTCTGGCTCTTCCCATAAAGCGTTAATAATTTCAT
>JALSHP010000321.1 GCA_026982175.1 Campylobacteraceae bacterium | reverse complement strand
GTTTCAAGTTTCACTTCTAAACGCTTGGTTGCTTTTTTGATGATAGATTTTGGTAGTGTACGATAAGCAATCAGAGGCATACCCGAGATTTTTACAAGGGGTAAGTATGCAAAAGTCAAACCAGACCCAAGCCCAAAAGCCATGGGTTCAGAGATATTTAATCCTTTGTGTTTTAAGAGTAGTGAGGTGACACCACTTTCACAGTGTGCTGAGTGTTTGTGTTGAAAATTTTGCATCATAAACCTTTTGTCTTTCTTATTTTTTTACCCATATGATTTTTTAAAATCTTATCTACTATCTTTACATGGGTACGAATATTAATCTTTTTATAATTCTCTTGTAAAATATTTTTAATCTCTTTTTTTACTTCATCTAAATTCAAAGTGCTAAGAACTTGAATGGCAAGTTGTTCATCTTTATGTGAATTAACATCATAATCTAATCTCACCAAAGCTTCGTTAATATCTTGATGTTTCTCTAAAAGCGTCTCTACCTCTAAAAGTGAAATACGTTTGCCCGATATTTTGATAATCTCTGATTTGCGTCCAAGTAGTTTAAACTTTTTATTTTTTAATTCTATGAGGTCAGAGGTCACAAAGGGATGGGTAATCTCTTTGAGTTCTTTTTCTATGAGATATTTAGAGAGAAAAGGAGAGTTTACTTCTAGGCATTCATCTTTTTTACTTACTGTAACATTTTGGAGAGGAGTCCAATACTCATCAGCATTGATTTTGTAAGCAATGCCACCTGTTTCTGTTGATCCAAAAAGTTGGTAGATTTTACACTGTAATTTTTGAGGTAAGTCATTGGCTGTTTGAATATCTAGTTTTCCTGTGGAACTTAGAAAAACCATGTTAGCATGTTTACCTTGAATATTGAGTTTATTTAATACTTTTAGAAAAACAGGGTTGGTAATGCAAAGCGTTTTTTTATCCTCTGAAAGTTCTAGGAGTTCATGGGGTAAGAACTCTTCTTTTAAGACGACATCCACCCCCAAAGCAGAGCTTAAAAGTACGCCTGTTAAAAAACCATAAATATGAATAAGAGGCACAGTAACAATCACACGTTCAAAGTTTTGTGATGCAAAAAGTTCAAGAAGAACGGCCAGTTCTTGCTTTAGATTGTCATAACTTTTTAACGCACCTGTTGGCTCACCCGTTGTGCCAGAAGTAAAAAAGATAGCCGCCGTATCTTTGGGAAGTTTTTTAAAATCCAAGGCATCAATTTTGGGTTTAATAGACTGAATATTGGGGTCATACAAGATAGGTGTTTGAGCACATTTAAAGGCTTGATTTAGGGTAAGAAAGAGTTTGTCTTTAGCCATTTTATCTAAACTGAAAACCTTAGCATCAGGAAGCTCTATGGGGGTGTTGATTGCTTGTTCTTCAATCTTACCTTGGGCTGTTTTATAAATTATTCTAGCCAATTTTTTATGCTCCTTGTTACGTCATCATCAAAAATATAGGCAATAAACACCCCACCATAAATAGCTGAATCTTTCTCCGTTAAAGGACTCTGGGCAATGACACTGCCATCAAGAGCATAGTGTCGCACAAAAGCACCTGCCCATAGATGTTCAAATCTTTTTGAAAGCCCCAAAGAGTTTTTGTACCCTGTGTAACCACCTTTGGCGTGAAAAGAGGCTCTTTGTGCTGTCTCCTCTTCTGCCCCTACGCCATAAAGATAGTTATGATATTGACTGTCCGACAAGACAAAACCTGTATGAAATTCTAGTTCGTAGTCATCTACTTTGTACTCAAGTTCTCCACGAAGCTCATAGATGTACCCTCTATAATCAACACTTTTAAAGTCGCTTGATAGCACAGCTCGTATGGGCATGTCAATCTTTAAGCTTAACTGCTCATCTTGATGAACGGTGTAAAGCAGTGCAGGACCAAACTCTACTGAGGGGTCAAGGTCATTCATCCCCTCGCGTATGCCTGAACTCTTAAGAGGTAGTGAACCTCCTGCACTAAGCTCTACCGAAAAATCACCATAGTGTAAAAGTTTTTGTTGTAAGCCCTCTCTGTCAATGCTTAACTTATCACTTTTATAGCTCACATAAGGGTAGGGGATAAATAAAGTATTACTATTTTTAGAGCCTAAGTAGTCAGGGTAAAACATCGTACCCACACCAAAGCCTAAATCTAAAGTAGAAGCGTGTAAACTCATCGCAAAGCAAAGGAACAAAAAATATTTTTTCATGTAGCTACTTTATCTGTTTGGAACAGTTCTTAGTTCAGCTAAAGAGATGCCCATGACCTCTGCATACACCAAGGCTCTTTTATCAGAGATTTTAGCAAAAGTTTCTACTTTAAAATCTCTCTTTATTGTCCATTTAAAAAAGCCAGTTGTTTGAGAAAGAAGCGATAAGTCCATTCGGTTTTTGAACATGTGGTACTCCAAAATAGAAGTCTCTTTGTTTAGGGCTTTTGCTAAAGCATTTTGAGCCAAACGCTCAAACTCTTCAACGGCTTGGCTTGTGACTATCTCTTCAACTTCCCAACCTTTTGAGGCAACGGTTTCATATTGACCACTCTCACTCGTGGCATAAACAGCTTTTTTAACACCTGCTAAGGTTTTGTTTCCTTCTTGGGGTACTTCTGTCTGTTTCATTTTAAATAATCCTTGTTAAACAACTTCTAAAAGCATAAATGAGCTAGAAAAACGACCACTCTCTGGAACATAGCAAAGAATTTTTTCACCTTTGGAGAGCTTGTTGGTATTTAAAAGCTCTTCAAGCATAATGTAGATAGAGGCAGAACCTGTGTTCCCACAAGAGCTAAGATTTGTAAACCATTTTTCTTGAGGAATTTCAAAGTTGGCATTTTTCAGACTTTGAGCGACTTCATCTCTAAAATAGGCTGAAGAGTAGTGGGGTACAAACCAGCTAATTTCATCGGCTTGAAGTTCTCTTTTTTCTAAAATTTTTCGCAGGGTCTTCTCTACGGTGTAATCTACAATGTTCGCGTTGAGCAGTTTAACATCTTGCTTAATCGTAAAAAGTGATTTGGACAACCACTCATCTTGTGTAAACTCTCTATATCCTTTAAATGCATTGTCAATTTTTGTTCCACCTGCATACATGCAAACTTCTATCTCATTGGCAAATGAAAAAATATCTAACCATGCTATTTTTAAAGAGAGTTCATTAGGATTTGGTTGGTTTTGAACCAGCATCGCACCTGCTCCATCACTTAGCATCCAGCGTAGAAAATCTTTTTCAAAAGCAATCTCTGGGCGTTTGTTAAAAGCTTCTTCTTGAATGTCGCTCTCTTTTTTAAAGTTTTTTGCATGTAAAAGTGTTGAAACGGTTTCAGAACCTGTGGCGATGGCACTCTTAGCCTCTTCTGATTTTACCGAAAGATAGGCATGTTTTAGTGCTGTCATTCCTGAAAGACAAATCCCTGAAGTAGCAATCACTTCACAAGGTTTTGATTTTAATTCACCATGCACCATAACAGCATGGTTGGGCATGATTTGGTCAGGGAGGGTTGTTCCACAAGCCAATACCTCTAAGTTATCTAAATTAAATTGTAAATTTTCAATGGCTTTGGCTGTAATTTGGGCATTTGAATAGCATATGTTTTGCTCTTTGTCAATGACATAATATCGCTTTTTAATCCCATTACTTCGAAGAATTATTCTTCTTGCTCGTGAGGGTTTTCCTGCTATTTTCCCCAACACCACTTCCATCTCTTCATTGCTAATCGCTTCATTGGGTAAAAACTTTGCTATCTTATTGATATAAACTTCAGCCATTAATTGTACTCCTTTAATCGTTCACTTGAAGCCCCTGAAGGTTCTTCAAAATATGCTCTTTCTTTATCTACTTTTTTATGGTTTAATTTTCTAAAAATGGGTTTGACAATCACATTAAGAGGAACAATAATCACAATAAGTGAAAGTAAAAATAAAAAGTACAAAAATAAAACAGGAAGCCTTGCTTTGTCACCTGTTGTGCCTACTTTACGAATAAGTCCACCCCAAATGTTAAAACTTTTGGTGGCTATTTTTTCTGTTCCTACCAAACGGTTATCAACTTTAACAGCTTCTAATCCGTGTAATAATGATGTTTTTTCTTTCTCTAAATCTTTAGCTAAAGCATCACTAAGTGCTTTTCCAAAGCGTGAACATTTTTTAATCTCATCGGGGTGTACGCCTGACTTTGGCAGACCCCAAAAGCCATTTTTTTTACCTGTCCACATCCAGCGTGGAGTGGTAATGAACGTCGCAAGGTTTCCCCCTTGGTCGGTTAAGACCACATTGTCAATGAGTGTGGCATTGAGTTGGGTAAACTTCTTTTTCATTTTCTCTTGTGCCATTATCCACATGTTTCGACAAGCAATAAGTGTGACCACTGGTTTGTTGCTTAGAAGCTTAGCATATTTGGAATTTAAAAATCCAGAAATAGGTAAAGAGGGTGAGAGAAACCAAATGGTATAGGCTAAGATAACCAAGTCAAAATCATCATCTTCTTTGACTTTCTCAAAGGGTTTAATTTCGCAACCGTCCATGTACACAGATTCAGGAAAAATGTCAAAAAATGCTACTTTACCCCAAGGGAAAGGAAAAGCTTTTTTAGGTTCTATGGCTTGATAGACTAGCTCTACATTCTCATCAGCTTCAAGTGGCGCAGCAAAAGATTTAACAACTTCGGTGAGTTGTCCTGTTTGTGAATAGTAAAGAACTAAAACTTTTTTCATTGGTAACTCACGGTAAATTCGCTAGTAGAAAGATGCTCTTTGCTTATCTCTACTTTATAGGTGTTATTGACTATTTTGACTATTTTATAGATAATTGTCTCTTTAGGTAAGATGGGTAATTTAAATTTACTTTTCTCAATGCTTACAAGTTTTTTCTCTAAAAGTTCACCAAATATATCTATTTGTAAAAAAGCAGGAAGCAGAGGATTTCCCTCAAAGTGGGCTTTAAAAACAGGGTGTGTTTCATCAGCCATTACAACTTTCCAAGCGTCATCACTTAATTGGGTGGAGGTGTAGAGATTTTTACTTAATAGACGCATCTATCATCTTTATGAGCATGTCGAGTTTCTTTTCTGAATCCCCCACAAATACATTTTTTTTGTTCCAAACATAACCACTTAAAATCGAAGAGATAGAACGGGTATATTGCTCTTTTTTAAGTGGGGAGAAGAAGACTTTTTGTAGTCGTCCATCGTACCAAGTGTTTACAAAGTCTCTAAAGACATCAATCCCTAGCATCATGTACTCTTCATACTCTGTTTGCCAATCAACCGTTTCACCATTTAACTCTTTGGCAATAAGGTCAGCGGCCAAATCTCCACTTACAAGGGCTAAAGTAACCCCTGAAGAGAATACAGGGTCTAAAAATTCCGTTGCATTTCCAGCCATGGCAAAACCTTTACCATGCATAGTTTTGACATTTGAAGCATAGCCTCCAATTTTACCCACAGGACGTACTTTTGTAGCATTTTTAAAACGCTCTTTGGTATTGACATTGCTGTAAATTACATGATTCCAAAACGCCTCTTCCTCCATGTTCATCTTCTCAAAATACTCTTCTGTCGAGACAATCCCCACCGAAGTGATGCCATCTGCAAAAGGGATAACCCAAATCCAAGCATCGTTGTCACCATGAATAAAGATGGTAATGTACCCAGCCAACTCACCCTCTGGACGAATATCGTTTTCAATACGTGTAAAAACAGCTTGACGTGTTTTAAGTTCAGAAGGAATATCCAAATCAAGCAGTCTTGGCAAAACACGACCATAACCAGAGGCATCAAGCACAAATCGTGCTTGATACTCCTCTTTGTTCCCCTCTCTATCTACCGTGGAAACAATATTTTTTACTTCATTATAAGCAGTCACTTCTACGCCATGTTGAACATTTGCCCCAAATTCAGATGCACCTAAAAGTAGCGTATGGTCAAACTCTTCACGTTTTACTTGAAAACTTGTATTAAAAGGCTCACCAATATTTTCTCTAAAATGATAAGTCTCTACCTCTTTTGCTTCATTAATAAAGATTGCTCCTGCTTTCAAGATAAACCCTTTTTGAGTAACCTTTTCTAGCAGATTATTTTTAGCCAATATCTCATTACATTGGGGAAGCAGAGACTCACCAATAACAAAACGTGGAAAATCAACTTTTTCAATCACTTCAACAGAGAAACCTTTTTGTGCTAAATTAGCAGCGGCAATAGAACCAGCAGGTCCTCCTCCAATGATGAGTACATCACAATTTTTCATGTTATTTTTCCTCTTTTTTTAGTTTTTCTTGACGATGGTTCATCACAATGCTCATCTCACCCTCTACAAAGATTTCATTATCTTTTAAGAGTGTAAACTTAAACATTGAAAAGTTATCGAGCCTCGCAGATAGAATACTTTGCACTTGGTATGAACCTTTTTCTAGGTTTTTGAGTAGTTTTACCCGTTTCATACCCGTTAAAACCCCCCCCTCAAAGTCACGATAAAGTGAGGTAATAAAGATAACATTTTGAGCAGCAGATTCAACAATGGCAGATAGTGTTGGTTCTTCTTCAAAAGTAACAGTACAAGTAGAATCCACTTCTCCAGCTTTTAACACTTCTGTAACAAACCGTACAGGAGCTAAGTGTGGAAGCCTATTGATGTCTTCTACACTCATAGCTCAATCTCTACAATAGGATTTTGCGTATTTTGTGCTTTGTGATGAATTTCAAGCATTTGCCAAAGTGAGGGAGAAGTCTCAGCAAATGTTTCATTTTCTACAAATATATTGGCTTTGTCTTGTGTCACTTCAACCAACATCGCTACACCTGATTCTAACTCTGTAAGTTTACATTTGTTGAGTTCTTCTACTTTGTCAATGCTAAAGGCATCAACACTCATGAGGAGCAGTTTGTCTTTTTTGAGTGCTTTGATTGCCCCTGTTTTTAGCACCGAAAGTGAGGTGTCAAAAAGGTCAGATACTGTGGTCACTTCTTTTGTATTTTCAGACAAAATGGAAAGGTAAGAGACAGGAGTATTGTGTACAGAGTTTTGAAAAGCAGTAGGACTTAAAAGTGTTTTGTTATAAATAGATTCAATAATATCAATGGTCGCTTTAGCTTCACCATAGGCTGAACCAAAAATAATTCTTTCATTTTTGTAGCCTACTTTAGATGCTAAAAATATGGCAATTTTAGAAGCCCTTGTGAGTCTTCTTCTAAGCATCATTTTAGGGACTAAGGTTTTCTCTTCTAAGTTTTCACACTTATCCGTAGCCGATACAAAATGGCTACTTAAGATTTTAAGATTAATTTTCATGTGTAACTCGCTTTAATACAATGGCAGTGTTGTTTCCCCCAAAAGCAAAAGCATTGCAAAGGGCATAATTAATTTTATGTGAAAGGTTTTTGTTGGGTAAATTTAATTCATTTAACTCTTGCTCTGTTAAATTAAAGTTTGCAGGAACAACTTCTTGTTGCATTGCCATCGCAGTAATGATGAGTTCAATCACGCCACAAGCCCCAAGAGTGTGTCCTGTAATAGATTTAGTCGAACCCAAATAAGGCTTATGCTCAAAGAGTGCTTGAACGGCTTTTCCTTCTGCTGTGTCATTTGCCATTGTGCCTGTTCCGTGTGCGTTGATGTAGTCTATTTGTGAAGCGTCTATTTTTGCATTGTTGAGTGCTTCTTGCATCGCCATTTTAGCTCCAACTCCATCAGGGTGAGGGTTGGTAATGTTATGGGCATCGGAAGAACAACCTGTTCCTAAAAGTTGAATGTCGCTTGTCCTATGATTTTTTTGATGACTCAATAAAATAGCCCCTATGCCCTCACTAACATTCATACCTGTTCGCTTACTGTCAAAAGGTTTTGCACCCTCAGATGAGAGTACACCCAAAGCATTAAAGCCATTTACTGTAGTGAGTGAAATCTCATCAGCACCCACCACTAAAACGTGTTCGTATGCTCCTGCATCTAAAAGCTCTTTGGCAAAAACTAAGGCGTTAGAACTTGAAGTACACGCAGTAGAAAAAGTAATGGCATCTTTAAAATTAAAGGCTTGTTTTAAAGTATGTGCTATGGCGTGAATGGATTGTTTTTTTAGTTCTATCTTTTGCAATGACCCTTTATCTTCTATGAACCTGTTTTCAGCCCAAGCCATGCCTCCTACTGACGTTCCAACGGCTAAAAAAGTATGGTGAAAATTGTTAAGTGTAGCGTTATCAAGCAGTGTTTGAATGCTTTGAATTAGAAGTTCATTAAACGTCTGTTCAGAATCAATACGTCCAATGGCACAGCGTGTTCCGTCTGATAAAAAGTCACTATGTTGCTTGATGCCTGTTTTCCCCTCAAGAAGTGAGGAAAAAATCTCTTCTTTGTTCAGCCCAGCAGAACAGACCATCTCCATGGCTTCAATGTAAATACTATTTTGTTGCATTTTGGTTAATATAATCTGTCAATACTTGAACCGATACAAAAACAGTTCTTGCTTCGTCCATGTCTTTAAATTTTATGCCATATTCATTTTCTAAAATGACCACAAGTTCTATGGCATCAACGGAGTCTAGTCCTAAACCTTCATTGAAAAGTGCATCATCATCAGCAATGTCAGAGGGGTCAATATCTTCTAAAACAAGACCCTTTATGAGTGCTTTTTTTAAATCATCTGTTGTAATCATCGAGTTACTTTCTATTTTCATTAATATATTTGGTTAAGTTGGTGATACTTGCAAAAATCTCTTTTAACTCGTCCATATTTTCAAATTTGACATTATAATTAGCATCTAAAACCACGATTAACTCTATGGCATCTACTGAATCTAATCCTAATCCTTCGTTAAATAGAGGCTCATTATCATCTATCTCTTTAGGTGTTAGCTCTTCTAAATTAAGACCTTCTATTAACTTCTCTTTTACTTCTTGTGTTGTAATTGACATTTAAAATCCCTAAAATAATTAAGGAAATTATAGCTAATAGTTTCTATAAAGTTGATGTTGAGATATTCATGACTGTTGGTGCTTTTTACTATGATTTGGATAAAATAGCTTAATTATATTTTTAGAAAGAGAAAGAATAAATATGCAAAAAGTTTTGGTAACAGGAGCTACAGGCTCTTTGGGTGAAGCAATTGTTAAGAGATTTGCGAAAGAGGGTTATTTTGTTTATATTCATTACAATGCTAATAAAGAAAAAGCTGAAGAGATTTTAAAAGAGATTAATGGTAATGGTCAAATTTTAACCTTTAATGCTAAAGATAAAGAGAATATTCAAGAAGTTTTAAAAGAGATTGAAGTAGAAATTTTGGTCAATAATTTAGGCATTACCAAAGACAATCTCTTCTTTTGGATGACCGATGAAGAGTGGGAAGAGGTCATAGAGACAAATTTAAACAGTATGTTTAGGGTGACAAAAGCGTTACTCCCTAAGTTTATTAAGCAAAAAGGTGGGGCAATCGTCAATATTTCTTCTGTTTCAGGGATTTCTGGTAATGCAGGACAGACAAATTATTCAGCTTCTAAAGGGGGGATTATTGCCTTTACAAAAAGCTTGGCAGTTGAGTTGTCACGCTATAAAGTGCGTGTAAACTGTGTTGCCCCTGGTATCATTGCCTCGGACATGACCAAAGAGCTTGACAAGAAGTTAGCCAAAACCATTCCTTTGGGGCGTTTTGGTGAACCTAAAGAGGTGGCTGATGCAGTCTATTTTGCTTCAACAAATACCTATATGACAGCCGAAACATTAAATATTAGTGGAGGATTGGTTCGATGAGACGCGTAGTTGTAACAGGTGTGGGGATGTTAACACCTTTGGGTGATGACATGGAGAGTTTAAAAAATGGACTGCTTACAAACATGAGTGGTGTAAAGTACATGCAACAATGGGCAGATGATATGGCAGACATCTCAACGCTTATTGCAGCACCCATTACAGAGCAAGATTTTTCTGATATTCCTAGAAAACATAGACGTTCCATGGGAAAAGTAGCTTTAATGACCACACGAAGTATGCAAGATGCCATTAAAGATTCAGGCTTAGAAGAAGAGCATATTAAAAATCCTAGAACAGGTATGTCATTTGGTTCTACTATGGGGGCAAATGAATCACTAATGGAGTGGATTTCAACGGTTTACAAACATAATGGTTTTAAAGGGCAAAACTCCATGATGTTCTTAAAATCTATGAGCCATTCTGTCTTGGCAAACTTGGCAGCTACTTTTGGTGTGATTGGGCGAGCCATTCCTACTTGTTCGGCTTGTACCTCTTCCTCCCAAGCGATTGGGGTAGGGTACGAATCGGTTAAATATGGCATGAGTGACATTATGTTTGTAGGAGGTGCTGAGGGCTTACACTACTTAGAAGCAGGAGTTTTTGAAGTCATGGGTGCAACAAGTACCACCTTTAATGAAAATCCAATACTCACCCCCAAACCTTTTGACAAGAACAGAGATGGCTTGGTCATCGGTGAGGGTGCTGGTACTTTGGTTTTAGAAGAGTATGAACATGCTAAAAAAAGAGGGGCAAAGATTTACGCTGAACTTACAGGATATGCTACTTCTTGTGATGGTTCACACTTAACCACCCCATCAAGAAAAGGGATGGAAGCTGTCATGAAAGCTTCGTTACAAGATGCACAATTAACGGCTAAAGATATTGGCTACATCAATGCCCATGCCACAGCTACAGCTAAAGGAGACATTGAGGAGTCTCACGCCACCCATGCTATTTTTGGTAACAAAACAGCCATCTCTAGTACCAAAGGCTACATGGGACATTTGCTTGGTGGTTGTGGGGTAGTTGAGTCAATCATTGGGATTATTGCCTTAAATGACAAGTTAATTCCTGCAAACAAAAACTTAGATGAGGTCGATGATGCTTGTGCCGATTTGGACTATGTAAGAGAGCATAGAGAAGAAGAAATCTCTCATGTCATGAGCAATAACTTTGCCTTTGGAGGGATTAATACTTCTTTGATTTTTTCTAGGGTTTAATTTGACAAAATAAAAAGAGTGATTATGACTTAAAAAAGTCGCGTAGGTCGGGTTCTCCGTAACCCGACGTTTAAAATTTGCATAGAGAAGAGGTATTATAGTTCTATCTATCATATATAAATAGTTGAATAAAACAAGCTTTCATTTCATGCCACGTAAATGTCGGGTTACGGAGAACCCGACCTACTTATCCCAATTTCCCAGAACGAATCAAATCAACAACTTTAGCAATATCAAAATCCATACGTCTGTCTTCTACCAA
>JALSHP010000320.1 GCA_026982175.1 Campylobacteraceae bacterium | reverse complement strand
GACAAACGCTTTTTGAAGATGTTTGAACTAATGCAAAACTTTTACAAAATCGACCCACTGTTGCCTGATGCCCAGTATGAACTAAGTTCCACGGTGGAGCTTGAAAATACCATTGATGTTCTGCGTGATGAGTTACATAGCTTAGTAGTAGAATCGGGAGCTTCAAAAACAGCTATTAAGAACTTTGAAGCGATGGAGGTGAAAGTCCTATTTAAAAAGTCGGTTTTTGAGAAAAGCTCTCTTTTAGAGCATCGAAATTACAAAAAATATGTGGAAAAAAATCCCCTCATAGAAGAAAAATTTTTAGAACTTAAAAAGCTTTTAGCCAAATGGGCAAGAGCCAAAGAACAAGTGGTGCTACATAACCTTTTTCAAGTTTATGACTACTATAAAAATGCCAACATTAGCACGGCTAGACAATTAGGCGTGTTGAGCTTTGATGACCTCACTTACTTTACCCATCGGCTTTTGCATGAGAGCATTAACAAAGAGTTTCTGTACTTCAAAATAGACAGCCGTTTTAGGCACATCTTGCTTGACGAGTTTCAAGACACTTCTACCTTGCAGTTTTTGCTTTTAAAACCTCTCATAGATGAGGTCGTAGCAGGGCATGGAAGTTCAGAGTTTAGGAGTTTTTTTTATGTGGGCGACACTAAGCAGTCGCTTTATCGTTTTAGAGGAGGGGTGGAGGAGTTGTTTGATGCTGTGGCACAAAGTTACGGCATAGAGATAGCCCAAATGGATACCAACTATCGAAGCAGTAAAGCCGTGGTAGAGCAGGTAAACTTTTGGTTTGAACCCAATATGAAAGGCTATGTAGCTCAAAAATTTAGACCCAATGCTCAAGAGGGCTTTGTGGCTGTGGTAGAGACAGAAGAGTTGGTAGAAGAGGCATTAACTCAGTTAGAATTTTTACTCTCAAAAAATATTCCTTTAAATGAGATAGCCTTTTTGGTTTCGACCAACAAAGATGGAGCGACCATTCAAGAGGCGTGTTATGCCAAAGGCTATGCTACTTCACTCAAAACCTCTTCATCACTTAAACACACCCCAAAAGTAGCCTCTGTGGTGGCGATGGTCTCTTACCTTTTCACAGGCTTAACTCTTGATGCCAAAGCGATGCTTCAAGCTGTAAACAAAACCATAGAAGAGATTGATGTAAGTTGGTTTCACCCTTTTTTGCAACCTATGAGCGTGGTACATCATCTCATTGCTAGTTTTGGCTATTTTGAAGAAGATATGAACCTGCTTAAGCTTTTAGAATTTTCTTCAGAATTTTCAGACATCCCCACTTTTTTAGAAGAGTTTGAACTCTCTCAAATAGAAGTAGCAGGTTCAGCAAAACTAGGGGCAAAAATCATGACCATTCACGGCTCAAAAGGTTTGGAGTTTGAGCATGTCATTGTATTAGACCGTTTAAAAGGTTCAGCCCCTGACCGTTCTACTTTGCTCTATGAGTATGATGAACGTTTAAATGTCGAACGGGTCTTTTACAAAATGTCGGGACGTGCCAATTTTGATGAATACTATGCCTTGCTTTTAGAAAAACAGAAAATACTCAACGAAAAAGACAAGATGAATGTACTGTATGTGGCATTAACCAGAG
>JALSHP010000319.1 GCA_026982175.1 Campylobacteraceae bacterium | reverse complement strand
TCTATGATACCCAACGCGAACCTGAACTCTTAATTGATGACATTGCCCTCTTGGTTTCAGCCACTAAAAATCGTTTTGACTTTTTAGCTGAAATGGAGTTCTCTCATATTTCTCTTGATTTTAACGAAAAAGCGAGTCGTGAAGTAGAATTTTATGTCGAACAGTTACATCTCTCCTATAACTTTAATGAAGAGCAGATGTTAAGGGTAGGACGCTTTAACTCTCAAATTGGTTTTTGGAATATGATACCCATACCTATTTTGGAAGACACCACCAAAAAACCTCATTTTTTAGGTCATATGTTTCCCCGTTATACCTTTGGGGCGATGTTTAAACAAGAGATAGATGAAAATAACAAACTGCTCTTAACCCTACAAAAAAACAGAGACTTTACCCATCAAGAGTACGCACTTGAATCTAAAGAACATCTCTCTTTAGCCTACTATGGTGAAAAAGATGACCTCTTATGGCATCTCTCCATAGGAGAGTATGAAGATACTTCAGAGAATGACTTTAACTATTTGGGATTAGCGCTTCAATATGATGGTGAAGATATAGGCTTACAGAGTGAGGTTTATATGCAAGAGAGCAATGTAAAAAACTATGTTCCTTACAGTGGCTATGCCCAAGCAACATGGCATTTTAAGGAGCATCAGGATTTGGTAGGACGCGTGGAACGCTACAAAGATACGGGCTTAAATGTGGAGGAGAATATCTATCTCTTTGGGTATGCCTACCGCCCCACTTCCAACACGGCATTCAAAGCTGAATACATTAAACACTCTGTTTTGCCCATCAATCAGATGGTTTACTCTTTTTCGGTGCTGTTCTAATGAAAAAGCTTATACTTTTTTTTATGCTCCTCTCACTGCTTCTTACAAGTCAAGAGTTAATTGTTGTGGGCAATAATAGCTTTCCACTAAAGAGCTTAAGCAAAGAGGAGATTAAAGCCTTTTACTTAAGTAAGCACCGTTTCATAGAAGAAGAGAAAGTCTTGGTAATGAACTTTGAAAATAGCAATGATTTACGTACCTGTTTTGAAAAGAACATCTTAGAGAAGAGTAAACGAAGCCTAGAGCGTTACTGGCGAAGAGCTTACTACAAGGGTAAACGCCCACCCAAAGTGGTGAAGTCAAATGAGATGCTTTTTTCCTACCTAGAAGCCGTTGCCCCCTCGTTGGGCTATTGTGATGCCAATATCTCTTTGGAACATAATGTGACTGTTTTGTTTAGAGTGAGTTGTGATTGAAATTATTTTTATCATCAAACAAATAGGCTATAATAACCCTATGAAAAAGCTAAAAAAACTCCCCATAGGCATACAGACATTTAAAGATATAAGAGACCCAAAAGAGAACTATATCTATATAGACAAAACTAAAGAGGCTTTAAATTTAATAGAGAATGGTCGTTATTATTTCCTCTCTCGCCCACGCCGTTTTGGTAAATCACTATTTTTAGATACCTTAAAAGATATATTTGAGGGTAAAAAAGAGCTGTTTGAGGGACTTTATATTTATGATAAATGGGATTGGGACGATAGGTATCCTGTTATTAAAATTGCTTGGAGTGGAGATTTACGTTCCACAGAGTCGATGAAAATACGAGGT